>NZ_JBEXYL010000012.1:0-141190 GCF_040630895.1 Streptomyces sp. NPDC005728 | reverse complement strand
GGTCGGATCACTCACTGGCGAGTCGGATCAGGTGTTGACCGAACAGGGTGCCGGCTGAACCAGGCCCGGCCGTTCAGCACGGCCGGGCGAGGACTTCCGCCTTTCCCTCTCTTCAGATGCGCACCGTCAGGCGCGGCAGTGGAGCATGGTCAGCGGCGGGTTGGCGAGGAAGTCGGCCCAGTAGTCGGCGCCCAGTGCGCGCAGGCCGTCCTCCGGCACGTGCAGCGGCACCCAGGTCACGTCGTGGAAGCCCGCCCGGCGCAGGCTCTGTTCGTACACCTCGCGACGCGGATACGACGTCACGAACGCCACCGGCGGGTCGAGCAGCGCGGTGATGCGCACCCGGGGGCCGACCGGGCCCTCCCCCACGGGCTCGTACGTGAAGCCGTACTTGGCCATGGACGGGCCGTCGAAGCGGTAGGCGGGCGCCTGGGTCAGCACGCAGAAACGGCCGCCGGGAGCGAGGCTGCGGTGGACCGACCGGCACATGCGCTCCATCGCGGCCGCGTCCTCGGCGTAATTGAGCAGGTACACGGCGCTCACCACGTCGAACGGCCGCTCCGGCGCCGGCAGTTCGGCGACGTCGGCGACGGTGTAGCGCACGCCGAGCGGGGCACGCTCCTCGATCGCCCGGGCGGCGGCGGCCATCTCGGTGGAGATGTCGACGCCGAGCACGTCGGCGGCGCCCAGGCGTTTGATCTGCCGGGTGTAGAAACCGGTGCCGCAGGCCAGGTCGAGCACCGATGCGCCGCGTACGTCACCGAGCATCGCCAGGAAGCTGGCGGACTCCGCGTAGCGGGCCATCGGCAGCGACTTGAAGCCCTCGTAGGTCTCGCCGATCTCGTCGTACTGCTGCACGCTCATGCCGTGCTCCTTCCGATGGTCCGTGGTACGAGCCGCACGGGCTCGGGGTCGGTGCGCACGGTGTCCTGCCGTGCCGCACCACGCGGGAGCGGGGCGCGGCGGAGCAGGTCGCCCGCGAGGGCGGTGCGCCGGCCCTGGTGGGCCGCGGCGGCGATGGTCTCCGGGGTGGGCAGGTCACCCGCGGAGCGGGGGTGGGAAGCGCCGTACGGGTTGCCGCCCGCCGCCTCGACGGCCGGATCGGTGTAGCCGGGCGGCACCAGCACCGCGCCCGCGTGCAGCAACATGTGGCCGAGGTCGAGGACAGCCGTCTCCGAACCCGCGTGCGGCGCCGGGGTGGTGGCGAAGCCGCTCGCCGCTTTGCCCCACAGCGGGCTCCGGCCGCCCTCGGCGGGCTCCAGCGTCTGTACGAAGTCCAGCAGCGGCGCGGCCAGGGCGCCCAGCCGGACGCGCCCGCCGAACAGCACCGCGTCGGCCCAGGCGATGTCCTCGGGCGCGGCGGGCGCGGCCCAGGGCCCCAGCCACTCCGCGGGCCGCGCCCCGCCCCCGCCCGGCACCCGCCGCAACCGCACCCGCGCCCCGACGGACCGCGCCGCTGCGGCGGCCTCCTGCGCGAGGATCCTGGTGGCGGCGTCCGCACCGTGGTACACGACGGCGAGCCGGACAGGGCAGGGCGTGGCGTCGAGAAGCCCGGAGTGCGCGACACGGGCAACACCGTCCACCTGCCCACCGAACAGAACTCCGCCCGGCTCCGCACGGGGGAACCTCGCCTCAGAGGGTGGGGTGAGGCCGGTCGGGTCGGCTCCGGGAGCGGCCTGCGCACACCCGGCGAGGACAGACGCCCCGGCGCCGGCGCCGTCCGATCGCCCGCCCGCAGCCACCACACCCGGGCCGCTACCGACCGACCGCCCCCGCAAGGCCTCAACCCCCGAGCCGGAAGCGTCCGTTCGCCCACTCGGGCAGTCCGCCCCCGGGGCAGTCCCGTCCCTTCGCCCGCCCGCAGCCACCGCACCCGGGTCAGTCCCGCCCGATCGCCCGCCCGCAGCCACCACACCCGGGCCGCTACCGACCGACCGCCCCCTCAGGGCGTCGACCCCCGAGCCGGTGGCGTCCGATCGCCCGGTCGGGGCGGGCCGTGGCGGGCGCTGGGCGGGGGTGGGTGTCAGTGGGGGTGATGTGGTGGGCGCAGCGCGGGCGCGGGCCGTGAGGGCGGCCAGGCGGCGGCCCAGGGCGCGGGCGGCAGCGCGCTCGTGCGGGGCCGGTTCGCCCTGGCGGTTGTCGGCGGCCAGGCCGTACGGTGTGCCGCCCGCCGCGCGGGTGACCGGGTCGGCCGGATCGGCCCCGGCCACCCAGCAGCCCCAGTGGTACAGGGTGTGGTGCAGGGCCATCAGCGTCGCCTCCCGGCCGCCGTGGCGCTGGGTGGACACGGTGATGCCGGTCGCCACCCGGTCGGCGAGCAGCCCCTGCCGCCACAGCGGCGCGGTCGACTCCAGGAACCGTTTGAAGGGCGAGGACACATTGCCGTAGTAGGTGGGGCCGGCCAGCACCAGCCCGTCCGCCCACACCACGTCCTCCGGTTCGGCCACCCGCTCCGGCCATCCCCGGCCGGAGGGCCCGTCGTCCGCGACGCGCACCAGCCGCACTTCGGCTCCGGCCTCCCGCGCCCCCTCGGCGGCCAGCGCCGCCAGGGCGCGCACGGTGCCGCGGCGGCTGTGGTACACCACCGCGATCCGGTGGCTCATGCCGCGCCTCCTTCCGCCGTGCGCCCCTCCGCACGCGCCGGTTCCGGTTCCCGTTCCGTACGAGCGTCCGCGTGCCCCGCCACCTCGCCGCCCGGCAGGTCCCGCGTGCGCAGCAGCAGCCGCACGTCGTCGCCCAGGCGGGTCACGTCGCCCAGCCGCAGCCGCAGGCCCGCCATGAGGGTGGGGGCGCCGAAGTCGTCGAGGACGGGGCGGGCGGCGGCACCCAGCACCAGGGGCGCCACGTACGCGACGACCCGGTCCAGCAGGCCCCGGGCGACGCAGGACGCGGCGAGGCGGGCGCCGCCCTCCAGCAGAACCGAGCGCACGCCCCGGGCCCACAGATGGTCGAGCAGGACGGCGATGTCGAGGACACCCCCGGTGACCGGCACCCGCAGCACCTCGTGCCGGCCGGGCAGCACCGGCTCGGGTGTGTGCGGTCCGATGACGACGAGGGTGGGCGCCGCGTCGTCGAGCACGCGCGCGTGCGGCGCGATGGTGCCGTCGCGGTCCAGGACGACGCGGAGCGCAGGCGCGCCCGCCACGTCGTGCCGCAGGCCCAGGTGCGGGTCGTCGGTGCGCAGCGTGCCGGAGCCGACCAGCACCGCGTCGTGCGCGGCGCGCAGGGCGTGCGCGTCCTGCCGGGCTCCGGGGCCGGTGATCCACCGGGAGGTGCCGTCCGGCGCCGCCGCCCGGCCGTCCAGGGTGCCGCCGAACTTCCACGTCACGCACGGCCGTCCTTGGCGGACGGCGGTCAGCCACAGCTCGTTGCCGCGTTCGGCCTCGGCGCGCAGCACCCCGCCGGTCACCTCGACCCCGGCGTCCCGCAGCCGCGGCGCGCCGCCCGCCGCGGTCGGGTTGGGGTCCGGCACCGCGTACACGACCCGGGCGATCCCGGCCCGCAGCAGCGCCTCGGCGCACGGGCCGGTGCGGCCCTGGTGCGCACAGGGCTCCAGGGTGACCACGGCGGTGCCGCCGCGCGCCCGGTCCCCGGCCACGGCCAGCGCCTCGATCTCGGCGTGCGGCTGCCCGGCGCCCCGGTGGAAGCCCTCCCCCACCGGTGTGCCGTCCGCACCGAGGATCACGCAGCCGACGACGGGGTTGGGGCTGGTCCGGCCCAGCGCGGACGCGGCCAGCTCGACGGCCCGGCGCATGGCGGACTCCTCGGCCGGAGAGGCGAGATGAGTCAACTCGTAGTCCACATCAGGATTTTGAATATCCGTCACCTGTTCGGTCACGGCGTCTCCGCGAGGCGAAAGCCCATGGCGTAGAGGGCGCGGTCGTACCAGCCGTGGCGGCGCCGGGTGCGGGCCAGGTCGCCGAAGCGGGTGAAGCTGCCGCCCCGGGCGATGCGGTACGTGCCCCGGGTGACGGCCAGGTCGTCGGCGACGGCGCTGCCGCCGGGGTAGGGCCGGTAGTCGTCGGCGGTGTACTCCTCGACGTTGCCCGCCATGTCGTGCACCCCGAACGGCGACCGCCCGGACGGGTGCACGCCGATCGGGGTGGTGGACAGCGGCCCGCCCTCCACGGTATTGGCGCGGTCCGGCTCGAACGTCCCGCCCCAGGGGAACTCCCGCCCCTCGCGCCCGGCGGCGGCGTACTCCCACTCCGCCTCGGTCGGCAGCCGGAACGCGCGGCCGGTGCGGTCGGCGAGCCACGCGGCGTACGCGTCGGCGGCCTCGGGCGGCACGGTCCACACCGGGTGGTTGCCGAGCCCGTCGGGGTAGCCGCCGAACCGCCACGAGGTCGGCAGCACGGTGCCGCGGGTGTCCTCCAGGAAGCGCCGGTACTCGGCGTTGGTGACCGGGTGGAGCGCGATGCGGAACGCCGGCAGGTCCACCTCGTGGGCGGGGCACTCCTTGGCGATCCAGTCCTGGATCACCCCGGCGTGCCGCCAGCGCGCGGTGACCCGGCCGGCCTCGTCCGGGTCCAGGCCGAGCCGGACGCGGGCGGCGGGGACGGCCGCCATGGGCGGGTCGTCGGGGCGGATGCGGGGGTCGCCGATCAGGCCGAGCACGGTGCCCGCCGCGTACCGGCGCGCGAAGGACAGCTCAGGGTCCTCCGCCACCGCGACGAGGGTGTCGGCGGGCACGCCGAGCAGGTCGCGGTGGTCCCGCAGCGGCCAGGGACCGGTGCGTGCCGCGAAGGAGTCGGGCAGCCCCATCGCGGCCCGGTCGGAGAGGGTGTTGGGGTTGGCCATCACCGGGGTGCCGGTCACGGATGCCTCCCGTGGGTGCTCGGAGCGGAGATCGCCGGGTCGTCGGCGGTGAGCAGGTCGGTGGGGACCGCGTCGGCCACCGCCCGGTAGCCGGCGTCGTTGAGGTGGATGTGGTCCCCGGAGTCGTAGGCGGCGCGCACCCGCTGCGGGTCGGCCGGGTCGCGCACGACCGCGTCGAAGTCGGCGACGGCGTCGAAGTCCGGGGAGGTGCGCAGTGCGGCGTTGAGGGCGACACGCTGCCGCTCGGCCTCGGCGGTCCACAGCGGCGAGTCCTCGAACGGGGTGAGGGTCCCCACGATGACGGGGATGCCGCGCGCGTGCAGCCGATCGGCGAGGGTGCGCAGTCCGGCCAGGACCTCCTCGGCGCGCGCGTAGGGGGCGAGTTGGAGGTCGTTGATGCCTTCGTAGAGGACGGTGGCGCGCACCCCGGACTGGTGCAGCACGTCCCGGTCGAGCCGGCCGAGCGCGCTGGTGCCGCGCTGCGGACGCTCGGTCTCGGCGCCGTCGCGCAGCACCCGGTTGCCGCCGATGCCCTTGTTGAGCACGCCGAGGCCCCGGGTGGCGGGGTCGGCGGCGAGACGGCGGGCGAAGGCGTCGGTCCAGCGGCCGTTGTCGTTCAGGGTGGAGCCGGAGCCGTCGGTCTGCGAGTCGCCGAGCGCGACGACGGTGCCGCGGGTGGCCGCGCCGCGCACATCGACGCCGGTCAGGAAGAACCAGGAGCTCTCGGCGCCGGTGAAGGCCGCCGCGCCCGCGTCGCCGGTGTGGTCGCCGGGTTCGGAGACGTAGCTGGTCTGCTGGGCCAGCCAGTGCCAGGTGGCGGGGCCGGTCGGCCGGGGCAGGTGGACACTGACCATCAGGTCGGCGCCGGCGGGCACGTCGTAGGGCAGCGGGTCGCTGACGGCATCCGCACCGGCGGGCACCGTGGTGCCGAAAGCGCCGCCGAAGGTGACCGTGTGCAGACTGCCGGGGACGGCCGTCGCCGCGTGGGACGACTCGGCCCGGCCCACCGTGACCCGGCCGAGCACCAGGTCCCGGGTGCCGTGGGCGTTGGAGAGCCGCAGCCGCAGCTCACCGCCGCCGACCGAGGTGTGCACGATCATGCGTACGGTCCGGTCGTCGAAGCCGGTCCGCGAGGTACCGTCCGGTGCGGCGGGCGCCGGCGCGGTGCCCCAGGTGCCGGACCAGGTACCCCCTGCGGTGCCCGCGGCGGGACTCCCGGTGGGGCGGGCGGCGGCCGACGGGGCCGTGCCCAGCAGAGCGGCCAAGGTCACCGCCACGAGCGCACCGGAGAGCGGACCGCCGCGTCTGCGGACCGCCCTCATCGGACACCGTCGCCCGAGGTGGCACGGTAGGCGCCCACCAGGTAGTGCAGCCCGGCCGTGCCGCGCGGCACCAGCCGCACGTCGACGGGCGTGAAGCCGTGTGCGGTGACCAGTTCGGTCAGCTCCCCCTCGGTGAACTCCCGGTACAGGCGCCGCGCCCCGTTGGCGAAGAGGCGGCCCGGACCGGCCGCCGACCGGAACACGGACACCGTGAACAGACCGCCGGGGCACAGCAGTTCGTGGATCCGGCCGAGGTAGCGGGCGTAGCCGTCGGGGTGTTGGTGGTGCAGGCAGCCGTTGTCGAGTACGGCGTCGTGGACGGCCGTGCCGTCCAGGTCGGACAGCGAGCACACCTCGAACCGCGCCCGCCCGTCGCTGCGGGCGGTGAGCGCGGCCCACTCGGGTGACTCGACGAGGTCGATACCGGTGACCCGGCAGCCCGCGTCGAACAGGAGGGCGGCGTCGCGGCCGTGTCCGGTGCCGATGTCGAGGACGTGCGCGCCGGGGCGGTCGCCGAGGAGACGCAGCAGCAGGCGGGGGGCCTCGCGCATGGCGTCCTCGGCGGTCCACACGTCGCGTCCGTTGACGTAGTGGTCCTGGAAGTCGGCGCGCAGCACTTCCGCGTACGCCGACTCGTCGGGCGGCGCGGCGGGCGCGGGAGTGACGGAGTACCGGTCGGCTATCTGGTGGTCGGACATGGGTGATGACGTCCTGTCGTGTGGGTGGGCACGGGGAGGGGCGGCGGACGGGCGGGAGGGGCACACACACGAAGGTGCCGGAGAGGACACGCTGCTCCGGCACCGTTCGTGCGGGGCGCCCCCGCCGTCGTTCAGCCGGCGACCGTGTAGACCTGCCCGTCGTACGAACCGGCGACGAAGAGCTTGCGTGCCGTGTCGTAGGCGAGGGAGGAGATGCCGGCGGTGGTGGGCCGGTCGGTGGCGGCCCAGCGGCCGTCGACCCGGTCGTAGATCGCGATGCGGCCGTTGTAGCTGCCGGTGGCGATCAGGCGGCCGTCGGCGTCGGCGGCGACGCACTTGATGGAGTGTGTGTGCGGCGTGGACAGGACATGCAGGGTGCGGTCGGGGTTCCAGATGCGCAGCTGCAGATCGCGGCCGATGCTGGCGAACCAGCCGTCACCGAGGCCCGCGCAGCCGTTGGCGATCTTGTCGTGGGCGTCCTCGACGGTGGCGACCTTCTCCAGCGTGGAGAGTCGGTACCAGGTTGCGGAGGCGTCGGCGGCGACGGAGAACAGCAGGTCGCCGGAGACCGCGACGCTCTTGACGGCGTTGACGTTCAGGGGCAGATCCGCGACGTGCTCGACGGTGTCGCCGGTCAGCTTGAGCAGCAGCCCCTCGCCGGTGTAGGCGCCGACCACGGCGTACTGTTCGCCGTCGCGTTCGAAGGCGACACCGCAGTTCAGCGGCGAGCGGTGCTGGTAGAGCTCACGGCCGGTCAGCGCGTCGAAGACCTTGCCGAGCTGGCCGCCGGAGAGCACCAGACCGCCCAGCGGGGTGAGGAAGTTGCACAGGCTGCCGGTCTCGGCCACCGGTTCGCCGTCGCGCCGCACCACGCCCGCGTCGCCGACGGTGAGCGTCGAGCCGCCGCGCTCCGGCAGCACCGCGTTGACGCCGCCGGTGGGCGGCACGACGGCGGTGTCCCAGGTGCGCGCCTGGTAGTCGTAGCCGCGGTAGGTGGCACCGAAGGTGGCGAACACCAGGCGCGTGCCGCCCGCGAAGGCGCAGGACCGGGGCCAGACGTCGTCGGGCAGGGCCGTGGTGTCGCGGGCCTCGGGGACGCCGGAGGAGACGTCCCACAGCCGCATCCTGCGGTCGTAGGAGAGGCTCACCAGCAGGTTGCGCGAGTCGTCGAGGACGAGGCGCTTGATGCCCGCGTCGTGCGCGGGGACGGTGGTGCGCTCGCTGGGGCCGACGACGATGATCCGGCCCTCGTCGTTGCCGGCGAAGATGGTGCCGGAGGAGGAGATGGCGACCGTGTCGGTCTCCACGCCGTCCATGTCCAGGTCGGCGATCATGCCGCCGGTCTCGAGGGACCAGCGCTTGATGGTGCCGTCGTCGCTGGAGGAGATCAACTCGTCGGCGTCGCGGGCCCACTCGACGGAGATGACGTCGGCGGTGTGCCCCTCGAACCGGTGCAGCAGACGGCCGGTGAAGTCGTAGACCCGCACCCGGTGGTCACGGGACGCGGTGGCGACGAGTTCCCTGCCGGGGTGGAAGACGGACATCTCCACGTCGTCCTCCTGGTCCCCGAGGACCGCCACCAGCCGCAGGTCGGGCACGGTCCACAGGCGGGCGGTGTAGTCGCTGGAGGAGGTCAGCAGGTGCTTGCCGTCCGGCGCGAACTGGCACTGGTTGGCCAAGTGGTCGTGGAACGAGCGAGCCACCGCCCGCCCGGTGCGCTGATCCCAGCATATGACCTGGTTGTCGTAGCCGGCCGTGGCCACATACGCGTCCCGCCAGGCGGCGATGCCACTGATGGGCCCATGATGCTGGATCATATGGACTCTCCCAGGAGCTCGATGGTGTGTCCGCCCTGCTCGGCCTTGACCCGCAGATAGTCGTGGTTGCGTTCGGTCCGGTGGATGCCCGTGGGCATGACCTCCTCCACGGCGATGCCGTAGTCCTCCAACTGCCGGACCTTGTCCGGGTTGTTGGTGCGCAGCCGGATGCGCGCCACGTCCAGGGCGCGCAGCATCTGCACGGCGACGCGGTAGTCGCGCATGTCGTCCGAGAAGTTCAGCTCCCGGTTCGCGGCGAAGGTGTCCAGACCCTGGTCGTCCTGGACACGGTAGGCGTCGAGCTTGTTGTACAGCCCGATGCCGCGCCCTTCCTGACGGAGGTACAGCAGGATTCCCCCGGTCTCGGCGAACAGGTCGACGACTTCGGCGAGTTGCGGTCCGCAGTCACAACGGGCGGAGCCGAACACGTCTCCTGTGAGGCATTCCGAGTGCACGCGCACCAGGGGTACGGACCGTGCGGACGGGAACACGACGGCGATGTGTTCCCGTCCGTCGGCGAGCCCGGTGAAGCTGATCATTTCGGCGGTGCGCCAGGAACCGTCGCTCAGGTTCACCGGCACCTCGACCCGGGTGCGGATCGTGGCCTCGGTGGCGAGCGGCCCGGTCCTCGGTTGTGGCATCTTGTCGCTGGACGTGCTCAACATGGATCGTCCCTCCGCTGGTAACAGCCCGATCACGTAATCACGCCGTCACCACTGCGCACAGTACGGACAGACCGAGACACCCTCCGAAACGTTTTGTGTTCAACACCGAGATGGAAGCGGTCACCGTGAGGTTCGGAAGGGGACCCCGCCCACGGGTCAGTGCGGTCGGCGCAGTCCTGCGACGAGGAGTTCGACGAGTCGGCGCGCGTCGTAGCGGGGGTCGTTGTCCGCGCCGACGCAGAGGTTTCCGACGCCGCGCATGAGTGCGTAGGCCTGCAGGTCGGAGCGGATCTCGCCGGAAGCGGCCGCGGCCTCGAGCAGCTGGGTGCAGACGGGCACCAGGCGGTCGAGGAAGTAGGCGTGCAGTGTGTCGAAGCCGGCGTTCTCCGACTGCAGCACGGCAGCGAGGCCGTGCTTGGTGACCAGGAAGTCGACGAAGACGCTGACCCACTGCCCCAGGGCGGCGTACGGAGTGGCGCTGCTCGCCAGCAGGGCCGGACCGGCCTCGGCACAGGCGTCGACCTGGTGCCGGTAGACGGCGATGATGAGATCCGCTCGCGTCGGGAAGTGGCGGTAGATCGTGCCCACCCCGACGCCGGCCCTGGCCGCGATGTCGCGTACCGGCGTCTCCACGCCCGACGCGACGAAGGCCGCGGCGGCCGCATCGAGCAGCGCCTCCTTGTTGCGCCGGGCGTCCTTCCGCTGGGCAGGGGCTGCGCGCCCCGCACCCTCGCCGCCGTGGTTCACCGCGCCACTCCCTTCCGAAGCCGAGCTTGCAAAAACGGAACAGCGTTCCGTATCGTTAACGGAACGAGGTTCCGTTTGCTCATGATGTCAGAGCAGGGGCCCGGCAACCAAGCCATGCAGTGCCACCATGCCTCACCCGTCAGGGAGGAACACGGTCATGCAGTACCGCACTTTGGGCCGCACCGGTGTGCAGGTCAGCACCCTCGCGCTCGGCGCGATGAACTTCGGCGCGATCGGACGCACCACGCAGGACGAGGCCACCGCCGTCGTCGACGCCGCACTCGAGGCCGGGATCAACCTCATCGACACCGCCGACATGTACAGCCGGGGCGAGTCGGAGGAGATGGTCGGCCGGGCCGTCGCCGGGCGCCGCGACGACATCGTGCTGGCCACGAAGGCGACCATGCCGATGGGCGACGAGCGCAACCATCAGGGCAGTTCGCGCCGCTGGCTGGTCACCGCGCTGGACGACAGCCTGCGCCGCCTCGGTGTCGACCACGTCGATCTCTACCAGATCCACCGCTGGGACCCGCGCACCAGCGACGAGGAGACGCTGTCGGCTCTGACCGACCTGCAGCGCGCGGGAAAGATCCGTTACTTCGGCTCCTCGACCTTCCCCGCGTACCGCATCGTGCAGGCACAGTGGGCCGCCCGGGACAGCCACCTGAGCCGCTACGTCACCGAACAGCCCGGCTACTCCGTCCTCCAGCGCGGGATCGAGACCCATGTGCTGCCCGTGACGGAGCAGTACGGGCTCGGTGTGCTGGTGTGGAGCCCGCTGGCCTCGGGCTGGCTTTCGGGCGCGATCCGCGCGGGGCAGGACATCAGCACCAGCCGCTCGGCGTTCATGCCGGACCGCTTCGACACCACTCTTCCGGCCAACCGGGCCAAACTCGACGCCGTCGAGCAGCTGGCCAAGGTCGCCGACGAGGCCGGCCTGACGATGATCCAGCTCGCGCTCGGTTTCGTGACCGCACACCCCGCCGTGACCAGCGCGCTCATCGGCCCCCGCACGCTGGACCACCTGCACGCGCAACTGGCCGCCGCCGACACCGTGCTCTCCGCCGACGTGCTCGACGCGATCGACGCCATCGTCGCCCCCGGTGTCGACCTGGCCGCGCACGAGAAGTACGACACCCCGCCCGCGCTGCTCGACCCGTCGCTGCGACGCCGCTGACCGACCGAGGCACAGCGGCCTCTTGCCCGGAGGCGTGTCCTCCTTCCCGCAGGGGTGCCCTCTTCCCCGGAGGCGTGCCCTCTTCCCCGGAGGCGTGTCCATTTCCCCCGGGGGGTGTCCTCCCGCACCCTTCCCCCGCTTGTTCCGCTGAACCTCGGTGGCGCGCCCGGTCGGCGTCGCCGGTGCCGAAAGGACCAACGGCTCCATGTCGCACACACCCCGACCCCGTTTCGGGATCATGACCGCGCCCCAGCAGGTCGACTACCACGACATCCTGCGGGTCTGGCGCGAGGCGGACACGATCCCGGCGATCGAGCACGCATGGTTGTTCGATCACCTCATGCCGATCGGCGGTGACCCGGACGGACCTGCCCACGAGGGCTGGACGCTGCTCTCGGCCCTGGCCGCCCACACCCGACGACTGCGGCTCGGCGTGCTGGTGACCAGCAACCGGTTCCGGCCGCCCGCGATGCTGGCCAAGATCGCCACGACCGTCGACGTCGTCTCCGGCGGACGGCTCGACTTCGGCATCGGCGTCGGCTCACGTCCCGGCCATCCCCTGGCCCGGCGCGAGTACGAAGCGCACGGCCTGCCCTTCCAGGACTCCGCGCACGCCGTGGGAAGCCTCGCCGAAGCCTGCACGGTGATACGGCGGTTGTGGACCGAGAAGGAACCCTTCGACTACCACGGCGCCTACCACCACCTCACCGGGGCGTTCGGCAACCCCCGACCCGTCCAGCGCCCCCACCCGCCGATCCTCATCGGCGGACGCTCGTCCGCGACGCTGCGCGTGGTCGCCGAGCACGCCGACCTGTGGAACATCCCCGGCGGCGACATCGGCGACGCCGTCCGCCGCAGCGCACTGCTGGACCGCTACTGCGCCGAGATCGGCCGCGACCCCGCCACGGTCACCCGCTCGATCCACCTGCCCGTCTCCTACGACCGGCCCAGCGCCACCCGGGACGTGATCGGCGCTGCGATCGAGGCCGGCTTCCGGCACATCGTCCTCGGACTCCCGGCGCCCTACCCCGCCGACGTCGCACGCTGGGTCGCCGACGAACTCGTCCGCACGTAGGCCCGGGGCGTGCACCTGCGTGCATGCGTGCATCTGCCCCGAAGGCCTGCCGGGCCGGCCGCAGTCCGCCGACGGGACCACGGCCGGTTCGGCGCTGCCGGCGCCGGAGGGTGTTCGCGGGGCCCCGGTCAGGAGCCGACGTAGGCCGCGAGGTGCTCGCCGGTGAGGGTCGAGCGGGCGGCGACGAGGTCGGCGGGTGTGCCCTCGAAGACGATCCGGCCGCCGTCGTGGCCGGCGCCGGGGCCGAGGTCGATGATCCAGTCCGCGTGCGCCATGACCGCCTGGTGGTGCTCGACGACGATGACCGACTTGCCGGCGTCGACCAACCGGTCGAGCAGGCCGAGCAGTTGCTCGACATCGGCGAGGTGGAGACCCGCGGTCGGCTCGTCGAGGACGTAGACACCGCCCTTCTCGGCCATGTGGGTCGCCAGCTTGAGCCGCTGCCGCTCACCGCCGGACAGCGTGGTGAGCGGCTGGCCGAGGGTGAGGTAGCCGAGCCCGACATCGGCGAGCCGGTCGAGAATGCGGTGCGCGGCGGGGGTGCGGGCCTCGCCGGCGCCGAAGAACTCCTCGGCCTCGGCCACCGACATCGCCAGCACCTCGCTGATGTCGCGGCCGCCGAGGTGGTACTCCAGCACCGATGCCTCGAACCGCTTCCCCTCGCACTCCTCGCAGGTGGTGGCGACGCCGGCCATCATCGCCAGGTCGGTGTAGATGACGCCCGCGCCGTTGCAGGTGGGGCAGGCGCCCTCGGAGTTGGCGCTGAACAAGGCCGGCTTCACGCCGTTGGCCTTCGCGAAGGCCTTGCGGATGGGCTCCAGCAGTCCGGTGTAGGTCGCCGGGTTGCTCCGGCGCGAACCGCGGATCGCACCCTGGTCGACCGACACGACGCCCGCGCCGGCCGGAATCGACCCGTGGACGAGCGAACTTTTGCCGGAGCCGGCGACGCCGGTGACTACGGCCAGCACCCCGAGCGGAATGTCGACGTCGACGCCCTGCAGGTTGTGCATCGTCGCGCCGCGGACCTCCAGCGAGCCGCTGGGCTTGCGCACCGTCTCCTTGACGGCGGCCCGGTCGTCGAGGTGGCGGCCGGTGATGGTGCCGCCGGCCCGCAGCCCCTCGACGGTGCCCTCGAAGCAGACGGTGCCGCCCGCCGTACCGGCGCCGGGACCGAGGTCGACGACGTGGTCGGCGATCGCGATCACCTCCGGCTTGTGCTCCACGACGAGCACCGTGTTGCCCTTGTCCCGCAGCCGCAGCAGCAGGTTGTTCATCCGCTGGATGTCATGGGGGTGCAGCCCGATGGTGGGCTCGTCGAAGACATAGGTGACGTCGGTGAGCGAGGAGCCGAGGTGGCGGATCATCTTGACGCGCTGCGCCTCGCCGCCCGACAGCGTGCCCGAGGGCCGCTCGAGCGAGAGGTAGCCGAGGCCGATCTCCACGAAGGAGTCGAGGGTGTGCAGGAGCGTGGCGAGCAGGGGCGCCACCGACGGCTCGTCGAGGCCCCGGACCCACTCGGCCAGGTCGCTGATCTGCATCGCGCAGGCGTCCGCGATGCTGATCCCCTTGATCTTCGACGACCGGGCGCCCTCGCTGAGCCGGGTGCCGCCGCACTCGGGGCAGGCGGTGAAGGTGACCGCACGGTCCACGAACTCCCGGATGTGCGGCTGCATCGACTCCCGGTCCTTGGAGAGCATCGACTTCTGGATGCGCGGGACCAGACCCTCGTAGGTCATGTTGATGCCCGCGATCTTCATCCTGGTCGGCTCGCGGTGCAGGAAGTCGTGCAGCTCCCTCTTGGTGTACGTGCGGATCGACTTGTCCGGGTCGAAGAAGCCCGACTCGCTGTAGAGCCGGTAGTTCCAGCCGCCCGACTTGTAGCCGGGGATGGTCATCGCGCCCTCGGCGAGCGACTTGGAGTCGTCGTAGAGCTGGCTGAGGTCGACGTCGGAGACCGTGCCCCGGCCTTCGCAGCGCGGGCACATGCCGCCCGTGATGCTGAAGCTGCGGCGCTCCTTCACGGTCTGTCCGCCGCGCTCCACGGTCACCGCACCCGCGCCGCTGATCGAGGCGACGTTGAACGAGAACGCCTTCGGGGAGCCGATGTGCGGTGTGCCGAGCCGGCTGAAGAGGATGCGCAGCATCGCGTTGGCGTCGGTGGCGGTGCCCACCGTGGAGCGGGGGTCGCCGCCCATCCGCTGCTGGTCGACGGTGATCGCGGTGGTCAGCCCTTCGAGGACGTCGACCTCGGGCCGCGCCAGGTTCGGCATGAAGCCCTGGACGAAGGCGCTGTACGTCTCGTTGATCAGCCGCTGCGACTCGGCGGCGATGGTGTCGAACACCAGCGAGCTCTTGCCCGAGCCGGAGACGCCGGTGAACACGGTCAGCCGGCGCTTCGGGATCTCGATGCTGACGTCCTTGAGGTTGTTCTCGCGCGCGCCGTGCACGCGGATCCACGCGTGGCTGTCGGCAGCGTGCGGCGCGAGTGGCCGCGTGTCCGTCCTCGGGGCCATGCTCATCGTGTCTCCATCCGTGGGGCGGGGCGGCGTGCGTGGGCCTCGTCGGCATCGCCCGGCCCGGTCCGACCGGCTCCGAGCCTAACGTCAGACAGACCTTAGATCGGGCGAGATGACCGACGCTTCTCCGATCCTGACCGGTCCCGTGCCGACCACGTAGCGGGCCTGCGCGGAGAGCGAGGAGCCGGTGCGCCCACGCCGGCACCACCTCCCCCTCGGGCGCCAGGCCCTCGTAACGCCTCCCCCGCCGTACGACCGGCACGCCCAGCTCGTGTTCGAGTCTCCACTCGATTCGCCCCTCGATTCGCTCCTGCCGGGGGCGTGACCCAGGCGTCGTCGGGCCTCGGAAAGGCCGCCATTCGGGTGATCCGTAACGCGCCCCGGTTCTGCGACGGGCCAGGGAGGACGGGCCCAGCGGGCATTCTCCGCTCGAAACGGCGGTCGGTTCGAAGTGGCAACGGAACGGGGGCCGACCCAAACTGAACCCGGCGGTTCGTGATCAGGAAAGAGCACGAAAGAGCACACGCTTCGAGCTTCCGATGGCTCGGCGGGCCGTTCTGTTGAGGAAAGGCCCCCGGACCATCCGTCGGAGGCCCAACGCGATCCAGACGACGTCCTCCAGGAGATCGAATGGTGGAGCAGTCCTCCGAGGTCCATATATCCGGGCCGGGCGAAGCCGCCGTCACCAGGCGGAATACCAACGGCCCGACGAGGACGGAGACCGAGCGGAAACTCGCGGATGTGCTGGCCGACCTCGTGGACGCCGAGAGCGTTCCGGCGGACAGTCATTTCTTCGCGGATCTCGGTGCCAACTCCCTGGTCATGGCCCAGTTCTGTGCACGGGTGCGGAAGCAGGCGGATCTGCCGTCCCCGTCCATGAGGGACATCTACCGGTATCCCACGATCCGCGGCCTGACGGAGGCGCTCGCACAGAGCACCCCGGTTTCCGTCGAGGCTCCGAACCCTTCGTCGCCGCCGGCACAGAATGTGACCCCGGCGACGCGAACGAGCGGGCTGACGCATTTCCTCTGCGGAACGTTCCAGTTGCTGTTCTTCCTGGGATATTCCTTGGTCGCCGGTTTCGTCACCGCCGCCGGATACCAGTGGGTCGACAGCAGTTCCAGCCTTGCCGGAATTTATCTGCGGTCGCTACTGTTCGGGGGAATCGGGTTCATCGCTCTCTGCGTTTTCCCGGTCGCCGCCAAATGGATTCTCGTCGGCCGCTGGAAAACGTGCGAGTTCCCGGTCTGGAGCCTGAAATATCTTCGTTTCTGGCTGGTCAAGGTATTGCTCCACGCGAATCCGATGATGCTCTTCATCGGGAATCCGCTCTATGTGCTGTACCTTCGGGCGCTGGGCGCGCGGATCGGAAAGGGAGTCACGATCCTGTCCCGGTCCGTCCCGGTCTGCACCGACCTGCTGACGATCGGCGCCGACAGCGTGATCCGCAAGGACTCGTTCCTCCTCGGCTACCGGGCCCACGCAGGCCGCATCCAGACCGGCCGGGTCACGCTCGGCCGTGACGTGTTCATCGGCGAGAAGACCGTCCTGGACATCGACACCTCGATGGGCGACGGAGCACAGCTCGGTCACTCGTCGGCCCTGCACCGCGGCATGGCGGTCCCCGACGGCGAGCACTGGCACGGGTCCCCGGCGCAGCACACGGAGATCGACTACGTGCGGATCCCGCCGGCCAGGTGCGGCACGCCGCGCCGGGCATGGTTCGGCCTCGTCACGCTGCTTCAGCTGTTCTTCCTGTACATACCGCTGACCGTCGGCGGGATGTACATGCTGTTCACCGCGGTACCGGCGATCGGCAAGCGACTCGACCCGAAGACCGCCGTGCTGACGCGGCCGGAGATGATCGACGACGCGCTGGCCCTCTCCCTGGTGCTGTTCCTCGGCTTCCTCGTCGTGGGCCTCGTCGTCCTGTGCACCGTTCCGCGGCTGCTGAATCTGGTCGTCAAGCCGGACAGGGTCTATCCGCTCTACGGATTCCACTACGCGGTACACCGGGCGACGGCTCGCATGACGAACATCAGGTTCTTCGCCTGGCTGTTCGGTGACAGCTCCTACATCGTGCACTACCTCCAGGGCATCGGATACGACCTGTCCCGGGTCGAGCAGACCGGCTCGAACTTCGGCACCGAGGTGCAGCACGAGAATCCCCTGCTGGTCTCCGTGGGCAGCGGCACGATGGTGGCCGACGGACTCTCCGTCATGAACGCGGAGTTCTCCGGCACGTCCTTCCGGGTGTCCCGGGCGGCAATCGGTGCGCACAACTTCCTGGGCAACAACATCGCCTATCCCTCGGGCGGCAGGACGGGCGAGAACTGCCTGCTCGCGACCAAGGTGATGGTTCCCCTCGACGGCCCGGTCCGTGAGGGTGTCGGCCTGCTCGGCTCACCCTGCTTCGAGATCCCCCGGACGGTGGAGCGAGACGCACGGTTCGACGACCTCAGGAGCGGGGACGCGCTGCACCGCGCTCTCGCCGCGAAGAACCGTTACAACCTGCGCTCGATGCTCCTCTGGCTGCTCATACGGTGGTTGCACACCTTCGCGCTCACGTTGTTCGGGCTCGCGACGGTGGATCTGTACGGCGCGCTGGGGGACGCGGTGATCGCCGGATACCTGGCCATCACCCTCGCCTTCACCACCGCCTACTTCGTTCTGGTGGAGCGCCTGCTCGCGTCGTTCCGTGCGCTGCGACCCAGGTTGTGCTCCATCTACGACCCCTACTTCTGGTGGCACGAGCGCCTGTGGAAGGTGCCCGACCGCTACCTGAACGTCTTCAACGGAACGCCCTTCAAGGCCCTGGTCTGGCGGCTGCTGGGCGTGCGCATCGGCCGCCGGGTGTTCGACGACGGCTGCTACATGACCGAGCGGACGCTCACCACCATCGGCGACGACTGCATCCTCAACGCCGGCAGCAAGATCCAGTGCCACTCGCAGGAGGACGGCACCTTCAAGTCCGACGTCACCACGCTCGGCGCCGGCTGCAATCTGGGCGTCGCCTCCCATGTGCACTACGGCGTGACGGTGGGCGACGGCGCGGTGCTGGCACCCGATTCCTTCCTCATGAAGGGCGAGGAAGTCCCCCCGTACGCACGGTGGGGCGGCAACCCGGCCGTGGATCTGCCGGATGCCGTCGACCAGCCCGGCCCCAGCGCTCGGGCAGTATCACCGGCTTCGGCCGACGCCCCTGCGACGACCGTGAGTTGAGGAAGGCCATTCGATGGGAACGCACGTGGAAGCGGACCGGGAGTTCTGGAGCCGTGTGCTGACCGCCGGCGGCGGCACGACGGTGCCACGGTGGGTGCGGGAGCCCGAGCCGGGAACGGCCGAGCACGAGGCAGCGGTGCCCGACGACGTCGCGGACGCGGCGCGTGGGCTGGTGCGGCAGTTGGACGTACCGGTCAGCGCGCTGCTGCTCGCGGCACACGCCAAGGTGCTGGCTGCGCTCTCCGGCGATCAGGAGGTCGTGACGGGCCACGCCGCCGGCGTGCACGGCGACCCGCTGCCGTGCCGGCTGACGATTCCCCCGGGGTCCTGGCGTGCCCTGGTCGCGGCCGCCCGGCGCGCCGAGGCGGAGGTACTGGCGCACCGGGAGTTCCCGGTGGACGAGCTGCGGCGGGAGCTGGGCGTCGCGGAGCCGTCGTACGAGGTCGTGTTCGGTCCCCGGGCGGCCGGTGACGCGCAGGCCGGCGACGGCGTGCTGGACGTGCGGTGGTCGGACCGCGACGGGCGGCTCAGGCTGCGGCTCCGGTACCGCACGGACGTGCTGGACGCCACGAGTGCGGCCCGGATCGGCGGCTACCACCTGACGGCGCTCCGGCTCATGACGGCCGATGTGGACGCCGAACACGCGCGGCAGAGCCTGCTGTCGGCCGACGAGGTGCGCGAGCAACTGGAAGGGCTGGCCGGGCCCCGCCGCCCGCTGCCGGACGCGCGGGCGCACGAGCTGTTCGAGGAGCGGGTACGGGCGCATCCGGATGCGGTGGCGGCCGTGCACGGCGAGCAGGAGTGGACGTACGGACAGCTCGACGCGCGCGCGAACCGGCTGGCCCGAGCGCTGCTGGCACGCGGGCTGGGCCGCGAGAACGTGGTCGCAGTGGTCACCGAGCGCACCCTCGACTGGCTGGCCGCCACGCTGGCGGTGTTCAAGGCGGGCGGCACCTACCTGCCGATCGAGCCGCACTTCCCGGCCGGCCGGATCGCAGCGACGCTGTCGCGCGCGGGGTGCCGGCTGGTGCTCGCCGAGTCCGGCAGCACCCACACCCTCGACCAGGCGCTGGCCACACTGCCGGGAACCGAACGGCTGCTGATCGGGACGGCGTACGCGGAACCGCACTCCGAAGCCGATCCCGGGGTGCCGGTCGACGCCGCTCAACTGGCCTACATCTACTTCACCTCCGGCTCCACCGGCGAGCCGAAGGGGGCGATGTGCGAGCACGCGGGCATGCTCAACCATCTCTACGCCAAGATCGACGACCTGGGGATCGGCGAGGGGTGCGTGGTGGCGCAGACCGCCCCGCAGTGCTTCGACATCTCCCTGTGGCAGCTGGTGTCCTCGCTGCTGGTGGGCGGGCGGACGCTGCTGGTCGGGCAGGACGTGATCACGGACGTGGAGCGGTTCGTCGGCACGCTGGTGCGCGGCCGCGTCGGGGTGGCACAGGTGGTGCCCTCCTATCTGGAGGTCGTGGTCTCGTACCTGGAGCAGCACCCCCGGGCGCTGCCGGACCTGCGGTGCGTCTCGGTGACCGGTGAGGCGTTGAAACGGGAGCTGGTCCAGCGCTGGTTCGCGATCCAGCCGGGGATCAAGCTGGTCAACGCCTACGGACTGACCGAGACCTCGGACGACACCAACCACGAGATCATGGACGCGGTCCCGGAGCGCGTTCTGCTGGGGCGTGCGGTCAACAACGTGCACGTCCAGGTCGTGGACGAGCAGCTGTCCCTGGTGCCCCTGGGCGCCCCGGGCCTGATCGCCTTCTCCGGTGTCTGTGTGGGCCGCGGGTACGTCAACGATCCCGAGCGGACCCGTGAGGCGTACCGGCAGGACCCGTACCGGCCCGGTGAGCGGCTCTACCTCGGGGGTGACTGGGGACGCTGGCACCCCGGCGGGAAACTGGAGTTCCTCGGCCGCCGGGACAACCAGGTCAAGATCCACGGCTTCCGCATCGAGATCGGCGAGATCGAGAACGCCCTGCTGAAGGTGGCCGGGGTACGGGACGCCGCGGTGGTCGTCGCCGACCTGGCCGGTCGCAGCAAGCACCTGATCGCCTTCTACGCCGGCCGCCAACTCGAGGCGGACGTGCTGCGCGGGGCGCTGGGTGCCGTACTGCCCGGCTACATGGTCCCCTCGGCGTTCCACTGGCGGCCCGGGCTGCCGCTGACCGCCAACGGCAAGATCGACCGGAAGGCGCTCACCGCTCTCGCGGAGGAGACGGAACCGACCGCACCCGGCGCGCACGACCGCGCCCCGCTCACCGCGACCGAGCGGAAGCTCGCGGCCGCCTGGGCCGATGTGCTGGGCGTCCCCGAGCACCGGATCGGCCGCGAGGACCACTTCTTCGACTCCGGGGGCACCTCGCTGTCGGCGGTCAGGCTCACCATCGCGCTCGACCGCGCGGTGTCCCTCAAGGACATCACCCGGCACCCGGTGCTCGCCGACCTGGCGGCCCTTCTCGACGGCACGCGCCGGCAGCAGCCGGACCTGCTCCAGCCGCTGTCGCAGGTGGGCAGGACGCCGGAGTGCACCCTGGTGTGCTTCCCCTACGCGGGCGGCAACGCGGTCAACTACCAGCCGATGGCGAGCGTGTTGGCGGGCCACGGCATCGCGGTCCTCGCGGTGGACCTCCCCGGTCACGACCTGGCGTCCCACCCGGAGCCGTTCGCGTCGATCGCGCAGGTGGCGGAGCGCGTCACCGCCGAGATCACCGCACGTGGCCTGACCCGGGTCCTGCTGTGGG
Organism: Streptomyces sp. NPDC005728; assembly: GCF_040630895.1. Lineage (NCBI taxonomy): Bacteria > Bacillati > Actinomycetota > Actinomycetes > Kitasatosporales > Streptomycetaceae > Streptomyces > Streptomyces sp. NPDC005728. The sequence continues at coordinate 120,383 of NZ_JBEXYL010000012.1, read as the reverse complement.
GCCACTCGTCGGGCACCGCGCCGGCTGTGGAGACGGCCAGGAGACTCCAGCAGGCCGGTGTGGACGTGCCGCGGGTGTTCCTCGGCGCGCAGCTGCTCGGCACCGCCGAGGCCCGGTGCACCGCCGTCGGCGAACTGACGAGCCGGAGCAACGCCGAGATCGCCGCGCAGCTGACCTCGGACAGCGGCTACACCGAACTCGCGGAACTGAACGCGCAGCACAGCGAGCACATCGGCGCCGCCTACCGGCACGACTGCGTCTCCGCGCACCGCTATTTCTGCACCGCCCTGGAATCCCCGCCGCCGCTGCGGCTGGCCGCGCCGGTCTCGGTGGTCGTGGCCGCCGACGACCCGCACACGGCCGGCCACGCCCAGCGCCACCGGGACTGGCTGCTGCTGGCCGAGCACGTGGACCTGCACGAGCTGGCCGACGGCGGCCACTACTTCCCGCGCACCCGTCCGGCCGAGGCTGCACAGGCCGTCCTGGGTGTCGTGGCACCACTGGCCTCCTCCTGAGCCCCACAGAGCCATCAGACGGGCAACACGAAGGGATACCTAGATGTCCTCCTCACCCCTGGCAGCACCCCTCGACGTGGAGCTGCGACCGGACAGACCCGCGATCCTGCGCGTCGAGTCCCCAGGCGACGCGGCGAGTTGGGCGGCCGAGTACCGCGAGCCGCTGCGTGCGCAGGTCACCGAGCACGGTGCACTGATCGTCCGCGGGCTGGCACTGCGGGAGGCGGCCCAGGTCGGTGCCGTCTTCGCGGGGCTCGCCGGTGCTCTGATGCCCGAGCGCGAGGCCTTCGCCCCGCGTGAGGCGTACGGCCCCGGGCTGTACTCCTCCACGGCCTGGCCGGCCAACCAGCCGATGTGCATGCACCACGAGCTGAGCTACACACTGGAGGTGCCCGGCCTGATGCTGTTCGCGTGTCTGACCGCGCCCGGCGAGGGCGGGGCGACCGCGGTGGCCGACGCGGAACAGGTGCTGCAGGCGCTGCCCACCCGGCTGACGGAACGATTCGAGCGTGAGGGCTGGCTGCTGACGCGCTCCTACAACGACGAGATCGGGGCGTCCCTGACGGAGTCGTTCGGCACCGACGACCGCGCCGAGATCGAGCGCTACTGCCGGGCCCATGCCATCGACTTCACCTGGCGGCCCGACGGTTCCCTGCACACCGAGCAGCGCCGCAGCGCGATCGTGCGGCACCCGCTCACGGGCAGGCGCTGCTGGTTCAACCAGATCGCCTTCCTCAACGAGTGGACGCTGGCCCCGGAGGTGCGCGAGTACCTGCTGGACGAATACGGCGAGGACGGGCTGCCGTTCAACACCCGCTACGGGGACGGCACTCCGATCGGCGAGGACGTCGTCCAGCTGCTCAACAGCACCTACGAGGAGCACACCAGGCGCGAGCCCTGGCAGGCCGGTGACCTGATGCTCGTCGACAACATCCGCACCGCACACAGCCGAGAGGCCTACACCGGTGAGCGAGAGGTTCTGGTCGGCATGGCCGAGCCCCGCAGCCTGGCCGACAACTGCCCGACCCCGGAGGCGAGCCAGCGATGACCCATCTGTTGTCCACCGCAACCCCGTCGCGCCCGCCGCACCCGGCGTCGGCACCGACGTTCGCGGTGATCTCCGGCACCCAGGTGCAGCAGGCGCTCAGCGGGCGCGAGAAGCAGATCGTGGAACTGGTCGAGGCCACCTACCGGCTGCACGGCGCCGGGGACTCGGTCAACCCGCCGTCCTACTTCCTGCGTTTCCCCGACCGACCCAGCGCGCGGATCATCGCGCTGCCCGCCTCCGTCGGCGGATCGGTCCACGTGGACGGCCTCAAGTGGATCTCCAGCTTCCCGGACAACGTGCGCACCGGGCTGCCCCGGGCCTCCGCGGTCCTCATCCTCAACGACCCGGACACGGGCTACCCGTTCGCGTGCCTGGAGAGCTCCATCATCAGCGCGACCAGGACCGCCGCGTCCGCCGCGCTGGCCGCCGACTGGCTCAGCCGCAACCGGCCGCGCCCCACCCGTGTCGGATTCTTCGGCACGGGTCTGATCGCCCGCTACATCCACACCTTCCTGGCCGGCACCGACTGGGCGTTCGACACGATCGGCGTGCACGACGTGTCCCCGGACAGCGCCGACGGCTTCAGCGGCTATCTGCGGAAGTCCGGCACCACCGCCGAGGTCACCGTGCACGACAGTGCCGAGGACCTCGTCCGCTCCAGCGACCTCGTCGTCTTCGCCACCGTCGCCGGTGAACCCCATGTCACCGACCCGGCCTGGTTCACCCACAACCCGCTGGTGCTGCACATCTCCCTGCGCGACCTGGCGCCCGAGATCCTGCTGGCCTCGGCCAACTTCGTCGACGACGTCGAGCACTGCCTGAAGGCCGACACGTCCCCGCACCTGGTCGAACAGCGCACCGGCAACCGCGACTTCCTGAACGGCACGCTCAACGACGTGATGCTCGGACGGGCCGCTCCGCCGCCCGACCGACCGGTGGTCTTCTCGCCGTTCGGACTGGGCATCCTCGATCTCGCCGTCGGCAAGTACGTCTACGACGAAGCAGCCGGGGCGGGCGACCTCCGCCTCATCGACGACTTCTTCCACGACCTGCGCCGGTTCGGCTGAGGCCGTTGTCCTCAGCCCTGGCACCAGGAGGCTCACCGTGCCCGTAATATCCGCGCCCCAGGACTTCAACGAAGACGGCCTCTTCGTCGACCTCGAGTCGATCTTCGGATGCCCTCTCTACCTGAAGTGCGAGGGCTTCAACTTCGCCGGCTCCATCAAGTTGAAGGCCGCGAACGAGATGGTGGAGAGCGCCGAGCGGGACGGAGTCCTGACGCCGCGTTCCATCCTCGTCGAATCGTCCTCCGGGAACCTGGGCGTGGCGCTCAGCATGATCGCCGCGAGCAAGGGCTACCGGTTCCTGTGCGTGACGGACTCCCGTTGCAACCTGTCCACCCGGCTGCTGATGGAGGCGCTCGGCAGCCAAGTGCACGTCGTGGCCGACCTGGACGAGAACGGCGGCTTCCTGGGCACGCGGATCGAGTACGTCCGCGGGCTGTGCGAATCCGACGACCGGTACGTGTGGCTCAGTCAGTACACCAATCCCGGTAACTGGAGAGCGCACCACCGCACGACGGCGCCGGAGATCGCCGCCCACTTCCCGCGGCTGGACGTGCTGTTCGTCGGGGCGGGCACCGCCGGGACCCTGATGGGCTGCGCGCGCTACTTCCGGCAGTGGCACCGGCCGGTGCGGATCGTCGCCGTGGACAGCGTGGGCTCGGTCGCCTTCGGCGGCAAACCGGGCCGGCGGATGATCCCCGGCCTGGGCATGAGCATGCGTCCCCCGCTGCTCGACGAGTCCTTCGTGGACGAGGTGATCCGGGTGGAGGAGGCGGACACCATCCGGACGTGTCACCGCATGGCCAGACGCGGCTTCCTGTTCGGCGGCTCGACGGGGACGGTGGTCAGCGGCGCGACGGACTGGCTGGCCCGGCACGACACCCGTGGCCTCATCGCGGTGGCCATCGCGCCCGATCTCGGCGAGCGCTACCTCGACACCATCTACCAGACCAACTGGCTGCAGGACCTGTACGGCGATCTGGTGCTCGACTCCGCGCCCCTGAGCACCGCCCCGACGGACAAGTCCGCGTCACAGGAGCCGGAACGCCGGACGAGACCGTAGCAGCCCCTGCGGGTGCGCACTCCTCGGCCACCGCGGCGCCCACCGCCTGCCCCTCCCGGCCGAGGATGGCGTGCACGCCCCGGGTGTCGGGGCGCGGCGCGAAGCCCAAGCCGGCTCCGCGCCGCTGGTGGGGGTCGGTGGCCAGGCGGCCGAACCCGATCGGCTCGGCCCCGGGGGTCTTCGGGTCACGCCCCGAATGCGTCGACGCCCGTCAGCTGTGCCGACAGTGCCCACAGGCGGGCCGCCTGCTCAGGGTCCGTCGCCCAGGCCTTGACGCCGAAGCGCGCGTCGTCCGCGGTGGCCGGCTCGGCGATGTCGCAGTCCTCCAGGTAGACGCCGCCCATGCCCTCCAGCTGGGGCGAGGTGGCCGCCCACACCTGGGTGGCCGCGCCCTGCTGCGGGGTCTTGAAGCCCTCGGGGTTGAGCACGTTGCCCTGTTCGTCGATCCAGCCGCGCTCGATCATCTCCTCCATGGGCAGGTGCCGCTGGAGCGGGGTGATGATGCCGCCGGGGTGGAGCGAGAAGGCACGCACGCCGTGGTCCTTGCCGAGCTTGTCGAGGTGGACGGCGAACAGGACGTTCGCGGTCTTGGCCTGGCCGTAGGCCTCCCACTTGTCGTAGCCGCGCTGCCAGTGGACGTCGTCCCAGCGGATGCCGGAGAAGTGGTGGCCGCGGGAGGAGACGGAGACCACGCGGGCGCCACCGGGCTGGATCGCTGGCCACAGGCGGTTGACCAGGGCGTAGTGGCCGAGGTGGTTGGTGGCGAACTGCGCCTCCCAGCCGGGCCCGACGCGGGTCTCGGGGCAGGCCATGATCCCGGCGTTGTCGATCATGAGGTCGACGGTGCGGCCGGAGGCGAGGAACCGCTCGGCGAACGCCCGCACGCTCTCCAGGTCCCCCAGGTCCAGCTCGTCCACCTCGACACGGTCGAGGCCCGCCAGCGCCTCGCGCGCGGTGTCCGGACGGCGGGCCGGGACGACGACCCGGGCGCCCGCCTTGGTCAGCGCCCGGGTGGTCTCCAGGCCGAGCCCCGAGTAGCCGCCGGTGACGATCGCGAGCTTTCCGGTGAGGTCGGTACCCGTGAGGACGTCGTCGGCGGTGCTCTCGGCGCCGAACCCCGAACCGATCTTGTGCTGTGCAGTGGTCATGTCCGAAACGCTACGAATTGGAGTGCACTCGAAGTCAAGCAGAACACTTTGCATACGTCAGGGCAAAACATCCATTAGTGATCTCTTATGACATAGTTCCGCCATGGGCATCACGACGGCCGGCGGTCGGCCGGTCCACGCAGCACTCCCGGCCCGCCGGTTCGCCCGGTGAAGGCGTCGTTCACCCGGCGCGGCATCCGTACCCGGCGCACGGCCCTCGCCCTGACCGGGGCCGTCGGGATCACGGGCGCCGCCGTCCTCACCCTCACCCTCACCCACGGGGAGCACCACGGGCCTGCCCGCGCCGGGCGCCCCGCACCCGGCGCCTCCGCCCGCCCACCGGACGAGATCCCGTCCCCGGGTGCCCGGGGCCTCGGCGACCCGCTCCTGCCGCTCGACGGCAACGGCGGCTACACGGTCCGCCGCTACACCCTCGCCTTCGACTGGCGCGCACCGGGCACCCCGTTCGCCGCGGCCGCCACCGTCAGTGCCACTGCGACGCAGGCCCTGTCCCGTTTCGACCTCGACTTCGCGGGCAACACGCTGCACACGGTCACCGTGGACGGCACACCGGCGAAGGCCGTGCGCGACGGCGACGAACTCGTGGTCACCCCGGGCCGCCCGATCGCCCGCGGGCGGGCGTTCAGCGTCCGGGTCGCCTACACCGCCGACCCGACGCAGCGACGCCACCGTGACGACGCGATCCAGGACTACGGCTGGGTACCCACGCCCGACGGCACCCTGCTGTCCCTCCAGCCCGACGGCGCCAAGATGATCTTTCCGGCCGACGACCACCCCAGCGTGCGGGCGCCGTTCACCTTCCGCATCACCACCCCGCCGGGGCTGACCGCCGTCGCCAACGGCCGGCTCGTCGAGCGCGTCCGGCAACCGGACGGGCGGATCCGGTGGACCTACGACTCCGAACATCCGGTCGCCGCCCAGCTGGTCCAGATGGCCGTCGGGACATACGCGTTCGTGGACGGCAAGGGGCCTCGCGGGCTGCCCGTCCGGGACGCGGTCCCGCAGGACCTGGTCACCGGCACCGAGGCGTACCGCGCGCTCACGCCCCAGCACCTGGCCTGGCTGGAGAAGCGGCTCGGGCCCTATCCCTTCCGCCGTTACGGCGTCCTGGTCGGGGACGCCGACCTGCCGGTGGCCCTGGAGACCCAGTCGCTGTCCGTCGTGCCGAGCAGCGACCTCCTCGGCGACCGGGTCGACGCCGAGCGCAACCTCGTACACGAACTCACCCACCACTGGACCGGCGACAGCGTCGCGATCCGGCGGTGGTCCGACCTGTGGCTGAGCGAGGGTCACGCCCGTTTCTACGAGCTTCTCTACTCCGACACCCACGACGGCATCGACTTCGAGGAGATGATGCGGTCCGCGTACGAACAGCACGACCAGTGGCGGCACGACGACGGCGCGCCCGCCGAGCCCACCGAGCCCACCCTGTTCCGCCAGATGCGCTACGACGGCTCGGCGCTGGTGCTCTACGCGCTGCGGGAGAAGGTGGGCGAGGACACCTTCGACCGGATCGAGCGGTCCTGGGTGACGACGTACCGGGGCCGGGCCGCCGGCACCCGCGACTTCGTCAGGCTGGCGTCCGACGTCGCCCGCGAGGATCTGACGCCCTTTCTGACGCCCTGGCTGTACGGGCCGCACACCCCGCCGATGCCCGGGCACCCCGACTGGCAGGTGGACCCGGTCCAGGACTGAGCCCTCCCCCGCCGGCGCCGACGAGGTGCCGCCGACCGGGTGGCCTGTGCCCGACGGCTGGTCCACGCCGGTGACGCTCGGCGCGACGCGGCGCGCGAGGCACGGAAACGTACGAGGGGTGACGCGCAGGGCGGCCTTCTCCCGCCTTGAAGGGCAACGCCGTGTGCCCTGGTCGCATTTGTCCTGGCCACGCTGACCCTCGTCGGAGGCATCTCCATGAAAAAGCGCGTCGCCCCCCGCGTCTCCAGTGCCGTGCGCGGACACCGGCGGATCATCTGTGTGACCGCTTCGGCGGCGCTTCTCGTGCCGTTGCTGATCGACCGCTCGGCGGACGGCACACCGTCGGACCAACGCCTGCAGGACGACTACACGGCCGCCGCGAACGAGTACCGCGTCCCCCAGAGCGTGCTCATGGGCGTGTCCTACCTGCAGTCGCGGTGGGACTCCCATCCGGGCTCCCCGAGTGTTGTCGGCGGCTACGGACCGATGCACCTGGTGGACGCCCGCAGACTCCAGCCGCAGCAGACACCGCAGCAGGGTGCTGTCCGGCCGCGCACGGGGGCGGCCGGACAGCCCGCCTCACCGGACGCGAGCTTCCCCGCGGACCGCGCCGGTCCGTCGGCGGACCTGGAACGGGCCGCACTCCTGACCGGGCTTCCGGCCGAGCAGCTGCGGAACGACGACGCCGCCAACGTGCGCGGCGGCGCGGCCCTCCTCGCCGCGACCCAGCGACAGCTCGGCAAGCCGCTCAGCCCTGACCCGGCGGACTGGTGGGAGACCGTCACGCGCTTCCCGGGCGCCGCCGACCGCACCTCGGCGGTGACCTATGCGAACGACGTCTTCGACGTGATCCGCCGGGGCGCGCACCGCACCACCGACGCGGGGCAGCACGTCAGCCTCGCCGCGAACCCCCGCGTCCGCCCGCACTCCCTCCTCGCCGAGGGCACGCCGCGGCCGGAGGAGGTCGACTGCCCGCCGGAGCTGTCCTGCTCCTGGCTCAGCGCGCCGTACGTCGAGATCGACGACGACCAGTACGGCAACCACCAGCTGGCCGACCGGCCCAGGGACCAGCGGATCGACTACATCGTCATCCACGACACCGAGGCGCCGCTGGCGTCGATGCTGCAGACGGTCCAGGATCCGGAGGAGGCGTCGTGGCACTACTCCATCCGCTCCCGGGACGGCCACATCACCCAGCACGTCAGGACCAAGGACGCGGCCTGGCACTCCGGCAGCCAGTTCGTGAACGCCCGCTCGATCGGGATCGAGCACGAGGGATTCCTGCGGCAGCCGGACGCCTGGTACACGGAGACGATGTACCGGGCCTCGGCCCGCCTGGTGAAGTACCTGGCGAAGAAGTACGGGGTTCCGCTCGACCGGCAGCACGTCTTCGGCCATGACAACGTGCCGGCCCCGACCGAGGACAGCATCCCGGACATGCACGACGACCCGGGCCCCTTCTGGGACTGGCGGCACTACTTCGACCTGCTCGGCGCACCGCTGAAGGCGACGGCCGGGCCGGACAGCGACGTCGTGATGATCCTGCCGGACTACCCCACCCACCACCCGCTGTTCACGGGGTGCACCAAGAGCGGTGTGACGTGTGCGCCGCACGGCTCCAGCGCGGTGCGCCTGCACACCGATCCGGACGACGGCGCTCCGCTGATCCAGGACCCGGGCCGGCACCCCGACGGCGAGGACTCCACGGAGGACGTCGACGACCTGGGATCGCGGGTCTCCGCGGGCCAGACCTTCGCGGTCGCCGACCGCACCGGCGACTGGACGGCGATCTGGTACCAGGGCCACAAGGCCTGGTTCAAGAACCCGCCGGCGCATCCGACGGCCGTCGGTGCGCGCGGCCGGATGGTGACCCCGAAGGAGGGCCTGAGGGAGGTCGAGGCGTTCGGCCGTGCCCTGCCGGAGGCGGACGCCTTCCCGGAGGAGGGGGACGAGCAGCCCGCCGAGTCGCCGCTCCCGTACACCCTTCGCGCAGGCCAGCGGTATGTGACGCAGTCCCGCGTCCTCGGCTCCTACCTGGAGAAGCCGTCCTCCGACAACTCCCCGTCCCCGGTGGTGAAGGGCCAGGAGGCGTACTACGAGATCCAGCTCGGCCACCGGCTCGCCTATGTCCGGGCGAGTGACGTCGACGTGGTGAAGTCGACGGCTGCGGCAGGCCCGCCCGGAGACGCGGCGGGCACTCCCCTGTCCTGACCCGGGTCACGGCATCAGTCCCGCCAGCGCTTCTTCCGGCGCTTCCGGTTCGGCCGGTTCGGGCGCTGCAGGGTGTCCAACTCGCCGATGGCGGCGCGGACGTGTGGCGGGTCCTGCGGGGCGGCCCTGCCGGCGCACCACCACGACGGACGCCCGTCCACCTCGCGCACGTGCATCCCGAGATCGTGCACGGCGCAGACAGGCCACGCCTGCCACGCGCGCTCCGTGACCGTGTCCTGGGCCGCCTCGGCGACGGCAAGGAGCGCTGCGGTGGAGGTGTCGGAGTCGAGCCCCAGGGGCTGGCCGTGCCACTCGCGGGGGGTGAGGGCGACGTAGAGCTGCTCCGGTTCGCCCTCCTCCCAGGGCGGCAGCGCGAGGAGACGCAGGGGCCGTTGCCCGGGCAGGGTCACCGCCAGATCCCGGTTGAGCGCTACCAGCGCCTCGTCCCAGAGCGGATGTTCGCCTGTGAGTACGAGACGCGGTTCGGGCCGGTCGAAGGACGAGTGGGCACGCATGGGGCCATTCTCTCGTGCCTCCTGGCGCCGGATAGGCTGCCCGCACCGTCCGTCCCCGTCCGACCGACCAGCGGAGCCGCGAGATGTACGTACGCCGTGTCGTGCCCAACGTCCGATCGACCGCCCTGCCGGAGAGCGCGGAGTTCTACGGGGCGCTGGGCTTCGAAGAGGTCATGAACCACGGGTGGATCGTGACGCTCGCCTCCGCCGAGAACCCCGCCGTCCAGCTGAGCCTCATGAGCGAGGACCGTACCGCGCCCGTCGCACCGGACCTGAGCATCGAGGTCGACGACGTGGACGCGGTGTACGCGGCGATGCGGGAGCGGGGTGCGGAGATCGTGCACCCGCTCACCGACGAGGAGTGGGGGGTGCGTCGGTTCTTCGTACGGGATCCGAACGGGAGGGTGGTCAACGTCCTCAGCCACGGCTGACCCCGGTCCGGCCGGGCGTCCAAGGACGCCTGCTGGACGGACTCCTGACGAACCGTGAGACTGGTGCTCGCCCGACGCCCCCGGCTCTCCAGGACGGTGACCATGGAAGAGGAAGTTCCCCGCGTCGAACTCACCCCCGAGGCCGCCGAACTGGTGCGCCGGCTGCGGGCCGAGCACGGCCCGCTGATGTTCCACCAGTCCGGCGGCTGTTGCGACGGCAGCGCGCCCATGTGCTACCCGGACGGCGAGTTCCGGACCGGCGGCTCGGACGTGCTGCTGGCGGAGCTGGCGGTGGACGGTGTCGAGGAGCCCGTGACCTTCTGGATGTCGAGGAGCCAGTTCGAGGTGTGGAGCCACACCCGGCTGATCGTCGACGTGGTACCCGGACGGGGGAGCGGCTTCTCACTGGAGGCACCCGAGGGAGTGCGTTTTCTCACCCGTTCTCGCGTAGTCGACGCCTAGCACCCCCGTACGCCATCGCCGTCTGCTGCACTTCCCCTGATTCCTGGGACAGTTGACGAGACTTCAGGGGGCGCAGTGGCGCGCGATCGGCAGCAGACGGCAGCAGGCAGATCGGTTCTCACGGTTCTCACCGCGTTCGGTGTACTGGCCGGTGCGGCCCTGGCGGGGGCGGCACCGGCCGGTGCCGTTGCGCTGGACAGACGCATCGCGCCGGGTGTCACCTACCGGCAGTTCGACATCGCGGCGGCGGCGGGCGAGGCACACGCCCACCTGCTCACCGTCGATCTGAACAATCCGCACGTCCGACTGGACCTGTTGTACCCGGGGACGGTGGCCGCCCGCGCGACCGTCTCCAAGCTGGCCGACTCGGCCGGCGCGGTCGCCGGCGTCAACGGCGACTTCTTCAACATCACCGAGACGCAGCACCCGGGCGTCGAAGCGACCGGCGCCACCGTGGGACCGGCGATCGCGGGCGGACAGGTGCTCAAGGCGGCGGTGCCGAAGGGCCAGCGGTTCGGGCCCTCGCTGCCGCCCGGGACCACCACGCAGGACGTGTTCGGTGTGGGCACCGACCATCGGGCCCGCCTGGACCGCCTCACGCTCAGCGGCTCCGTCGGCACACCGGAGGGGCAGCTCCCGCTCAAGGGCCTCAACCAGTACGCCCTGCCGCAGAACTCCGTCGGCGCCTTCACCTCGCGGTGGGGCAGCGTCTCCCGGGTGCGGGCCACCTGCGGCACGGACACCGACCGGGCGGCGCCGTGCAGCGCGGACACCTACGAGGTGAAGGTGCAGGGCGGCCGGGTGGTCTCCGTCGCCGACACCCCGGGCAGCGGCTCGATCGCCGCGGACACCACGGTCCTGGTGGGCCGCGAGGAGGGCGCGCGGCAGCTGCGCAAGCTGTCGGTGGGCGACCCGGTGACCGTCACCCACGACCTCGTGGCGGCCTCGGCCAAGGTCCCCTACGCGTTCGCGATCGGCGGCTACCCGGTCCTGCGCGACGGCGAGCCGCTGGCCGGTCTCGACGACTCCGCCTCCGCCGTGCGCACGGTCGTGGGTTTCGCCGACGACGGGCACAGCATGCTGCTGCTCGCCCTGGACGGGGCCGCCGACTACCGGACCGGCATGACCATCGCGGAGGAGGCCGGCACGATGCAGGAGCTGGGCGCCTCCGACGCGTTCAACCTCGACGGCGGCGGTTCGAGCGAGATGGTCACGCGCGATGCGGGGGCGAGCAGCGTGACGATCCGCAACCACCCGAGCGGCGGCGCCGAGCGTCCCGTGCCCAACGGCATCGGGGTCTTCTCTTCCTGACCTCGCGGCCTGCGGTCCTAGGGCCGCAGGCTGCTCACCAGGTCGGCCGTCGCGGTGAGCCCGCCTTGGATGGTGGGCGCCATGCTGGTGCTGGCCAGGTAGAAGCCGAGCAGCATGCAGACCAGGGCGTGCGAGATCTTCAGCGCGCCGTTGCGCACGAAGATCACGGCAATGATCACGAGCAGCAGCACCACAGAGATGGAAACGGCCATCGGGAACCTCCTCCGCCACGCCCATGAGCGGCGTTCGGCCGCAAGTGTGGCGTAGCGGAGGGTTCGTCCGGGCGGCTGACGTGTCCTCCGATCGTGTGGTGTCATGCGGACGGATGTGCGTCCAGGAACGCCTCGAGCCCGGCGAGGTCGTCGGTGTTGAGGTAGTCGACGCCGCCCGCGAGCAGTTCGGTCCACAGGGCGTCGCGGGCCGGTCCGGCGGCGTCCGGGGTGGCCCAGAACCGGATCTCCTGCCCGCGCGCGTGAGCGGCGGCGGTGATGCTCCGCAGCTTCTGCCGCTCGGTGTCCGGGAAGGGGCCCAGGCCCAGCCAGGTGAAGTTCAGGGTCCAGTTGTCGCTGATCAGCGGAGCGAAGGAGGCGGGGGCCGCGCTGCCGAGGTCGGCGAGCCGGCCGTCGTAGAAGGCGCGGCGCTCGGTCTGGGCCTCCATCGGGACACGGGCCGCGCGGTCGCCGGAGATGACGGCGGTGACCGGCCCGGGGTGGACGCGGCCGTGCGCACAGCGGGTGAACAGGTGCGGGTACCGCCTGAGGTGGCGGTCGAGTTCGAGATAGGTCGAGGAGCCCTCGGTCTTGATGTCGACGAGGAGCTGGAGCGGCCGGTGCCACCCCCGGTACACGGAGCCGTGGTTGGCCCTGACGCGGGCCGCGAGCGGGTCGAGGTAGAGGGATTCGAGGGTGCGGGTCGGGTCCAGTTCGGAGGCGTCGTGGCCGATGAGCAGCTGGTCGCCGACGAGGAAGATGTCGGCCTCGACACTGCCGAAGCGGTGGTCGAGGGCGTCGGACAGGGGCCGCGGGTGCTCGTAGTCGTTGTGGGCGTGCGCGTGCCACAGCGGGCGCGGGCCGCGGTGGCCGCCGCCCGCCCGGGCCTGGGCGGCGGGCAGGGCGACCGCGCCCGCGAGGGCGGCGCCGAGGGTGGTGAGGGCTCTGCGACGGGTGGTGAGGGCCATGCGCTGCCTCCCTTGAGGGGCCGGATGGGACCGGGGAGAGTATGCGTGCGCTCTCCACCCAAAAGACCCTGTCCTACGGTGAGTTGGCCGGAGTGCTGCCCTCTGTTCACTTGGTGACGGGTGCGCGCACGAGGAAGCCCGCCCCGAGCGGGGCGGGCTTCACACGCGGTGGGTCAGGGCGCCTGCAGGTCGACCAGTCCGGCCAGCGCCTCCCGGTGGGCGCCCGCGGTGCCGTAGGCGATGGAGTCGGCCTTGGCCCGCTTCAGGCACAGGTGGATCGGGTGCTCCCAGGTCATCCCGATGCCGGCGTGGAGCTGCAGCGCCTCCTCGGCGGCGTGTACGGCGACGGGAGCGGCGTACGCCTGGGCGACGGCCACGGTGACGTCGGTGTCCTCGCCGGAGGCCAACGCGTCGGCGGCGGCGCGGGCAGCCGCCCGGAGGTTGACGACTTCCAGCCACAGCTGGGCGAGCCGGTGCTTGAGCGCCTGGAAGCCGCCGACCGGACGGTTGAACTGCTTGCGCTCCTTCAGGTACCGGACGGTCTCGGTCAACGCCCAGTCGGCGAGGCCGAGCTGCTCGGAGGCGAGCAGTCCGGCGGCGGCGCGCAGCGCCCGTCGTACGGCGGGTTCCGCGTCGCCGACGCGGCGGCCGGGCGCGCCGTCGAGGGTGACGGTGGCGAGCGGGCGGGTGAGGTCGAGGGAGACCTGCGGAGTGACGGTCACCGCGTCGGCGGCCACGGCGTGGAGTCCGCCGTCGTCGGCCGGGACGAGCAGGACGTCGGCGGCGGCCGCGTCCGCGATGCCCGTCAGCTCCCCGTGCAGGGTGCCGTTCTCCAGTCGTACGGTCCTGAGGGCGGCGCCCGGAGCCGCGTGCAGGCCGACCGCGAGGGCGCCGATGGTCCGCCCGGAGGCCAGGCGGCCCAGCAGTTCCTCGTCCCCGCAGGCCAGCAGGGCCTCGGTCGCCACGATCGCGCTGGTCAGGTACGGGACCGGCGCCACCGCCCGCCCCAGCTCCTCGAGTACGACGGCCGCTTCGCGATGCGTGGCACCCTGGCCGCCCTGCGCCTCGGGGACCAGCAGTCCGGCCAGGCCCATGTCGACGGCCAGGGACTTCCACAGGGCGAGGTCGTGCGGGGCGTCCGACTCGGTGCGGACGATCACGTCGGCCGGTGCGCAGTGGTCCGTGAGCAGGTCGCGGACCGCGGCGCGCAGCGCCTCTTCCTCCTCGGAGTAGAGGAGATCCGGCTGTGTGCTCATCGGGCCAGGTCCTTCCAGGCGACGTCCTTGTCGGTGCGCGGCTCGGCGGGCAGGCCCAGGACGCGCTCGGCGACGATGTTCAGCAGGACCTCGCTGGTCCCGCCCTCGATGCTGTTGCCCTTGGAGCGGAGGTAGCGGTAGCCGGCGTCGCGGCCGACGAAATCCACCAGTTCGGGGCGGCGCATGGTCCAGTCGTCGTACAACAGGCCCTCCTCGCCGCGGAGTTCGACCTCCAGGCCGCTGATCTCCTGGTTGAGGCGGGCGAAGGCGAGCTTCATGCCGGCGCCCTCGGGGCCGGGCTGGCCCGCGACGAGCTGCTGGCGCAGGCGTTCGCCGGTGAGGCGGGCGACCTCGGCCTCGACCCAGAGCTTGAGCAGCCGCTGGTGCAGGTCGTGGGAGCGCAGTTCGGGGCGTTCACGCCAGGTCCTGGAGACCGGGCCGATCATGCCGCCCTCACGGGGCAGCCGCATGCCTCCGATGGCGACGCGCTCGTTGTTCAGGGTGGTCTGGGCGACGCGCCAGCCGTCGCCGATCTCGCCGAGCCGGCGGGAGCCGGGGATGCGGACGTCGGTCAGGAACACCTCGTTGAACTCGGCCTCGCCGGTGATCTGGCGCAGCGGCCGGACGTCGACGCCCGGGTCGGTCATGTCGCACACGAAGTAGGTGATGCCCGCGTGCTTGGGCACGTTCGGGTCGGTGCGGGCGATGAGGATGGCCCAGCGGGCGTTGTGCGCGCTGGACGTCCACACCTTCTGCCCGTTGACCACCCAGCCGTCGCCCTCAGGGACGGCACGCGTACCGAGGCCGGCCAGGTCGGATCCGGCGCCGGGCTCGCTGAAGAGCTGGCACCACACCTCCTCGCCCGTCCACAGGGGCCGCAGAAAGCGTTCCTTCTGCTCCTCGGTGCCGTACTTCAGGATGGTCGGCGCCGCCATGCCGAGGCCGATGCCGTTGCGCCGCGGGTCGTTGTCGGGGGCTCCGGCGGACTCCAGCTCGGCGTCCACGACGACCTGGAGGGAACGCGGGACACCGAGGCCACCGAGGCCCTCGGGGTAGTGGACCCAGGCGAGCCCGGCGTCGAAGCGGGCCCGGAGGAACTCCAGGCGGTCGGTCGTGGCGGGGGGATACGCGGCCAGCAACTCCCGTGTGCGGCGGCGCAGTTCGTCGGCGTCGGTCATGCGGCGGCTCCGTTCTCCAGCAGTACGGCGACCCGGCCGGTGGTCACGCCGTCGGCGACCCGCTGCACGGCCTCGGCGGCGCCGGCCAGCGGCACCCGCTCGCTCACCAGCGGCTTGATCGCACCCCGTGCGGCCAGCTCGGTGAGCTGCTCGTGACAGTGCAGGACCAGCTTGGGGTTCTTGGTGTTGTACAGGCCCCAGTGGAGGCCCATGATCGAGTAGTTCTTCACCAGGGCGTGGTTGAGGGCCGGGCTCGGGATGGTGCCGCTGGCGAAGCCGACGACGATGATCCGGCCCTCGAAGGCGACGAGCTTGGCGGACTGGGCGTAGGCCGCGCCGCCGACGGGGTCGTAGATCACGTCGGCGCCCCGGCCGCCGGTGGCCTCCTTCACGGCCGCGACCACGTCCTCGCTGCGGCGGTCCACGACCACGTCGCAGCCCAGCTCACGGGCGACGGCCGCCTTGTCGGCGCCGCCCACGACACCGATCACGGTGGCCCCGGCCGCCTTGCCGAGCTGCACGGCCGCGCTGCCGACGCCTCCGGCGGCGGCGTGCACGAGCAGGGTCTCCCCCGCTTCCAGGCGGGCCCGGCGGTGCAGGCCGAACCAGCCCGTCTGGTACCCGATGTGCAGCGCGGCGGCCTCGGCGTCGTCCAGCGACTCGGGTGCGGGCAGCAGGGCGCGGGCGTCGGCGACCGCGTACTCGGCGAATCCGCCGTACGGCAGCTCGGGGTTGGCGATCACCCGGCGGCCGTCCTCGGTCTCGGCGCAGATCTCCACGCCGGGCGTGAAGGGCAGCGGCGGCCGCACCTGGTACTGACCCCGGCACATCAGGGCGTCCGGGAAGTTGATGTTGGCGGCCCGGACGCGCAGCAGCACCTGGCCGTCGCCGGGCGTGGGCCGCTCCACCTCCGCCAGGCGCATCACCTCGCGCGGCTCGCCGTTCTCGTGCACTTGCCATGCCTGCATGCGGGGCCTCCACGGGACTGCTTCGTCTGACCGGGTCCGCACGCATACTAAGCGGTCGCTTGCCGATCGGGAAACAGGTGGCACGTCACGTCACGTCCGGGTCGGCCTCGCCCGCACATGCATCCGCTCCCCCTGCGGCCCGAACAGGCTCAGGAACTCCACCGGCCCCTCTCCCGTCGACCCGAACCAGTGCGGCACCCGGGTGTCGAACTCGGCGGCCTCCCCCGCCGACAGCACCACGTCGTGCTCACCCAGCACCAGCCGGAGCCTGCCCGAGAGCACGTACAGCCACTCGTACCCCTCGTGGGTGCGCGGCTCCGGCTCCTGATTGCGCTGGGGTTCGAGGACCTTGAAGGCCTGGAGGCCGCCGGGCTGGCGGGTCAGCGGCCAGAAGGTGCGGCCGTACCGCTCGACGGGCTTCGCCCGCACCCGGGGGTCGCCGATCGGCGGGGCACCGACCAGCTCGTCCAGGGGGACCTGATGGGCCTGGGCGATCGGCAGCAGCAGCTCCAGGCTCGGTTTGCGCAGGCCCGACTCGAGCCGGGACAGGGTGCTGACGGAGATACCGGTCGCCTCGGACAGCGCCGCCAGGGTCACCTCCCGCTCCTTGCGGATCCGCCGCAGCCGCGGGCCCACGCCCGCCAGAACGTCGTCCGTGCTCTCGGTGCTCATGCCCGCATTGCAGATTCGGCAAAGGCATTTGTCAATACGGCAGTGCCCGGGCGACCGTCGGCCACGGAGGCGGTCACCATGACCGAGAGGCTTGACGAGGGCTGGGAAGCGGTCGTCGTCGGGGGCGGCGCGGCCGGGCTGTCCGCCGCGCTGGTGCTGGGCCGGGCCCGGCGCCGCACGCTGGTGGTCGACGCGGGCGAGCCGTGCAACGCGCCGTCCGCACACGTGCAGGGCTGTCTGACCCGGGACGGCATGTCACCCGCCGAGTTGCCGGCGATCGGGCGCGAGGAGATCGCCCGGTACGGCGTCCGGCTGGTCCGGGACCGCGTCGTGGACACGGCCAGGGGCGAGGACTTCACCGTGGAACTGGCGAGCGGCCGTACCGTGCGGGCACGGCAACTGGTCGTCGCCACCGGCCTGAAGGACGAGCTTCCCCCGGTCCCGGGGCTGGCCGAGCGGTTCGGCCGGGACGTGGTCCACTGCCCGCACTGCCACGGCTGGGAGGTCCGGGACCGGCCGACCGGCGTGCTCGCGACGAGCCCGCTGAGCGTGCACCGGGCGCTGATGGTCACCCAGTGGTCCGACGACGTGCACCTCTTCCTGCACCAGGTGCGGGAGACCGAGCTGACGGACGACGATCGGCGCAGGCTGGCCGTCGCCGGAGTCGCGGTCGTACCCGGCGAGGTCGCCGAGGTGCTCACCGCGCAGGACCGGCTCTGCGGGTCCGGCTCGCCTGGGGTACCTCCTCCGGGGGAGGCACGGTCCACGCGCGCGAGGCGCTGTACGTCGCCCCGCGTGCCGTTCCGCAGGACGACCTGCCCGTCCGCCTGGGCGCGGAGCTGCCCGAGATGCCCTTCGGCAGTTACCCGGTGATCGACGAGCGGGGCCTGACGACCGTACCCGGGCTGTGGGCGGCGGGCAACGCGAGCGGCTTCGCCGAGCAGGTGGTGAACGCGGCGAGCCGCGGCTACCGGGCCGGAGCGGCGATCAACGCGGAACTGCTCTTCGCCGACCTGGACGCGGCCGTCCGGGTGTAGCCGCCGCACCGCCGGTGCACCATGGCTGCATGCTGCTGATCCGGCTCGCGGAGGTGTCCCGGGAGGTCGCCGCGACGGCTGCCAGGTCCCGCAAGACCGCGCTGCTCGCGGAGCTGTTCCGGGACGCGGAGGCGGACGACGCGCCGATCGTCATCCCCTATCTGGCCGGACGGCTCCCGCAGGGCCGGCTCGGGGTCGGCTGGAAGGTGCTGAGCCGCCCGGTGCCGGCCGCCGCCGAGCCCTCCCTCACCGTGCGGGAGGTCGACGCCCGGCTGAGCGCACTGGGCAAGGTGTCCGGGCCCGGTTCCCAGGCGGAGCGGGCCCGGCTCGTCGGCGAGCTGATGGGCGCGGCCACCGAGGAGGAGCAGCACTTCCTGCTCGGTCTGCTCACCGGCGAGGTCCGGCAGGGCGCGCTGGACGCGGTCGCCGTGGAGGGTCTCGCCCGGGCGACCGGCGCGGATCCGGCGGACGTACGGCGGGCGGTGATGCTCGCCGGGTCGCTGCAGACGGTCGCCGGGGCCCTGCTCGCCGAGGGGCCCGGGGCGCTGGACCGGTTCCGGCTGACCGTGGGCCGTCCGGTGCTGCCGATGCTGGCGCAGAGCGCTTCCTCGGTCGCCGAGGCGGTCGAGAAGCTGGGCTCGTGCGCCGTGGAGGAGAAGCTGGACGGCATCCGGGTCCAGGTCCACCGCGACGGCGACTCGGTACGGATCCACACCCGCACCCTGGACGACATCACCGACCGGCTGCCCGAAGTGACCACCGCCGCACTGGGGTTGGCGGGCGAGCGCTTCATCCTGGACGGCGAGGTGATCTCCTTCGACGCGGACGGCCGGCCCCGCTCCTTCCAGGAGACGGCCGGCCGGGTCGGCTCCCGGACGGACGTGGCGAAGGCCGCCGGGGAGGTCCCGGTCTCCCCCGTCTTCTTCGACGCCCTGTCGGTCGACGGCAACGACCTGCTGGACCTTCCCTTCACCGACCGGCACGCGGAGCTGGCCCGGCTGGTGCCCGGGCCGATGCGGGTGCGCCGGACCCTGGTGGCCGGCCCGGACGGCATCACGGAGGCGGAACGCTTCCTCGCCGACACGCTGGCCCGCGGCCACGAGGGCGTGGTCGTCAAGGCGCTGGACGCCCCCTACAGTGCGGGCCGGCGCGGTGCCTCCTGGCTGAAGGTCAAGCCCGTGCACACGCTCGACCTGGTCGTACTGGCCGCCGAGTGGGGCCACGGCCGCCGCACCGGCAGGCTCTCCAACCTCCACCTCGGCGCCCGCAACCCGGACGGCACCTTCGCGATGCTCGGCAAGACCTTCAAGGGCATGACCGACACGATGCTCGCCTGGCAGACCGAGCGGCTCCGGGAGCTGGCCGTGGAGGACAACGGCCGGGTGGTCACCGTACGCCCCGAACTCGTCGTCGAGATCGCCTACGACGGCCTGCAGCGCTCCTCCCGCTACCCGGCCGGCGTCACCCTGCGCTTCGCCCGCGTGGTCCGCTACCGCGAGGACAAACGGCCCGAGGAGGCCGATACGGTGGAGGCCCTGCTGGCAGCCCACCCGGAGGTCGGACCGTGACGGTGCGGACGACGAAGCGCAGCGCGGGACTGCTGTTGTTCCGGCACACCGACGAGGGACCAGAGGTGTTGCTCGGCCATATGGGCGGACCGTTCTTCGCCAAGAAGGACGCCGGTGCGTGGACCGTGCCCAAGGGCGAGTACGAGCCCGACGAGCCCGCCTGGGAGGCCGCCCGCCGCGAGTTCCGGGAGGAGCTGGGGCTCGCGCCGCCCGACGGGGAGGCCGTGCCGCTCGGCGAGGTCGTGCAGGCCAACGGCAAGATCGTGACGGTATGGGCGATCGAGGCCGACCTGGACCCGGAGACGATCGACCCCGGCACCTTCACCATGGAGTGGCCGCCGAGGTCCGGCCGGACGCAGGATTTCCCGGAGCTGGACCGGGTCGCGTGGTTCGGTCTCGGCCGCGCCCGCGAAGTGATCATCACCGCCCAGGCGGCCTTCCTCGACCGGCTGGCGGAGCACACGGGCTGAACAAGCTCCCACACGTTGCGGTCGGCTCCACCGCGCGCGAAGGTCGAAGCAAGCCCGCTCCCAGGGAGGCCAGCCATGCCCATCGCGACGGTGAACCCGGCGAACGGCGAGACGCTCAAGACGTACGAGCCCATGGGCGAGGAGGAGCTGGAACGCCGGCTCCAGCTCGCCGAGGCCACGTTCCGCACCTACCGGACGACCGCCTTCGCCGAACGCTCCCGACTGCTGAACAAGGCCGCCGACCTGCTGGACGAGGATCTGGACGAGATCGGCAGGGTCATGACCACCGAGATGGGCAAGCCGGTCAAGCAGGCCCGCGCGGAGGCCGCGAAATGCGCCAGGGCGATGCGCTGGTACGCCGAACGCGCCGAGGGGCTGCTGGCCGACGAGGAGCCGCCCGAGTCGGACGTGGCGGACTCGGGCGCCTCCCGGGTCCGGGTCCGCTACCGGCCGATCGGCGCCGTCCTCGCCGTGATGCCGTGGAACTTCCCGCTCTGGCAGGTGGTCCGCTTCGCCGCGCCCGCGCTGATGGCCGGCAACGTGGGCCTGCTCAAGCACGCCTCGAACGTCCCCCAGACCGCCCTGTACCTGGAGGACCTGTTCCACCGGGCGGGCTTCAAGGAGGGCTGCTTCCAGACTCTGCTGATCGGCTCGGGAGCGGTCGACGCCGTCCTGCGCGACGAGCGGGTGAAGGCGGCGACGCTCACGGGCAGCGAGCCGGCCGGACGCGCCGTCGCCGCCACCTCCGGCGAGATGATCAAGAAGACGGTGCTGGAGCTGGGCGGCAGCGACCCCTATGTCGTCATGCCGTCCGCCGATCTCGACCGGGCGGCACAGGTCGCCGTGACCGCCCGGGTGCAGAACAACGGGCAGTCGTGCATCGCGGCCAAGCGGTTCATCGTGCACACCGACGCGTACGACGCCTTCACCGAGAAGTTCGTCGCGGGCATGAAGGCGCTCAGGATCGGCGACCCCCTGGAGGAGGACACCGAGATCGGACCGCTCGCCAGCGAGCAGGGGCGGGCTGACCTGGAGGAACTGGTCGACGACGCGAAGCGCAGTGGGGCGCAGGTGCTGTGCGGCGGGCAGCGCCCCGACGGGCCGGGCTGGTTCTACCCGCCGACCGTGCTGGCGGGCATCACCCGGGAGATGCGCATCCATCGCGAGGAGGCGTTCGGGCCGGTCGCCACGCTGTACCGGGCCGAGGACCTGGACGAGGCGGTACTGATCGCCAATGACTCCCCCTTCGGGCTGAGTTCGAACGTGTGGACGCGGGACGACGACGAGGTGGAGCGGTTCGCGCGGGACCTGGAGGCGGGCGGCGTGTACGTCAACGGGATGACCGCCTCCCACCCGGCGTTCCCGTTCGGCGGTGTGAAGCGGTCCGGGTACGGGCGTGAGCTGTCCGGGCACGGAATCCGGGAGTTCTGCAACATCACCACGGTTTGGCAGGGTGCGTGAGGGCTGCGCGGCTACCATCCCGTTTGTGAACCGCGAAGTGACCCTGCCTCTGATCGTCGACGACCGCGGTACCTTGCAGGTGTCTGCGGCCGACGTGAGTAAGTTGTTGCGGACCGTGGGTGGGCGGTGGCTGCACCTTGTCGAGGCCGGGGAGCAGGGGCTCGACGAGCATACGGTCGCCGCGCTGACCATTGAGCTGGCGAAGCTCGCGGATCGTATCGACGTGGCCTGCATCGCGCACAGCAGTGGAGCGCCGTAGGGGTTCGCGTGCGCTTCCGGCTGCGGGTACGCCATGGCTTCTCGCGCAGTTCCCCGCGCCCCTAGGCGGTCTCCCCCAGCGTTGCCCAGAACATTGCCTCGTACGACTGCAGGAGACGGCCGTGGCGGTGCGCGGCTGCCTCGTCGAGGCGGCCGGTCTCCAGGGCCGTCTGTACCGCTGCCGTCGCCTGGGCGTCCAGGTCGGGGGCCGGAGCCGCGAAGAAGTCGAAGAAGGCGCAGGCCTCGTCCGGAAAGCCGTAGTGGCGGCGCAGGCCTTCGGCGATGCGGGCGCAATAGCCGCCCCACTCCGAGAAGTTGGCGGTGAGGGCCAGGATCACGTCCGCCGGGGAGGCGTGGAGGGCCAGCCAGGACACGTAGGCGGGGTAGGCCTGGCAGCCGGGCAGAGGCTCGTAGGTGCGCGTCCGCTCCCCGGTCACTCCGCACGCCTCGGCGAACGCGGGCAGCCGCTCCCCCGCCAGCGTCTCGCCCTCGGCGAGCGAGGTGAAGAAGGCGGCCGCGGTGGGGGTGTCGGCCGCGCGTTCCGCCAGATGCAGGAAGGAACGGTGGTCCGCGGGAATCACCCACTGCTGTTCCAGGGCCAGGGCGGCGAGCGTTGCGCGGCTCGCCCCGCCTCGGGCGATCAGCGGGACGAGCCGGTTGGCACGGGAGTCCGGGGCGAGTTGCGCGGTCGTCGAGGCCAGCAGTTCAGCGGCCGAGAGCGTCATCTGATCCTCCTGCGGGGGCTACGGGCTCCGGATCCGATCCCTACCCGTCGTCCCCGATTCGGAGTAATCCGACGAGAGATCGTCGCCCCCTCGGGTGAACCTGGGTGGACCACCTTTCTGACCGGCGGGCGCAGGTCTGCCGGACGGCGAAAGCAGGGACGGCTCATGGCGACTTTGTGCAGACCCTCGGTGTCCGTACCCGAACATGTGATCACGATGGAGGAGACGCTGGAGCTCGCACGCGAGCACCACGCCGACCACCCGCAGCTCCCGCTGGCCCTCCGACTGATCGAGAACACGGGCGTCCGCACCCGGCACATCGTGCAGCCCATCGAGGAGACCCTGAAGCACCCGGGGTTCGAGGACCGCAACAAGCTCTACGAGGCCGAGGCGAAGGCCCGCGTCCCCGCGGTGATCCAGCGGGCGCTCGACGAAGCCGAGCTTCTGACCGCCGACATCGATGTCATCATCTACGTGTCCTGCACGGGCTTCATGATGCCCTCGCTGACCGCGTGGCTGATCAACGAGATGGACTTCTCGTCCACCACCCGTCAGCTCCCCATAGCCCAGCTGGGCTGTGCGGCCGGCGGCGCGGCCATCAACCGGGCCCACGACTTCTGCGCGGCCTATCCGGAGAGCAACGTCCTGATCGTGGCCTGCGAGTTCTGCTCGCTGTGCTACCAGCCCACCGACCTCGGCGTCGGCTCGCTGCTGTCCAACGGCCTGTTCGGCGACGGCATCGCCGCGGCCGTGGTGCGCGGCCGCGGCGGCACGGGCGTGCAACTGGAGCGCAACGGCTCGTACCTGATCCCCAAGACCGAGGACTGGATCGCGTACGACGTCCGGGCCACCGGCTTCCACTTCCTGCTGGACAAGCGGGTGCCAACCACCATGGAGCCGCTCGCCCCGGCGCTCCAGGAGCTCGCGGGATCCCACGGGTGGGACGCCGCCGACCTGGACTTCTACATCATCCACGCGGGCGGGCCCCGAATACTCGACGACCTCAGCAAGTTCCTGCAGGTCGACCCGCACGCGTTCCGGTTCAGCCGAGCCACGCTCACCGAGTACGGCAACATCGCCAGCGCCGTCGTCCTGGACGCGCTGCGCCGGCTCTTCGACGAGGGCGGTGCCGAGCACCGGGCGCGCGGGCTGCTGGCCGGGTTCGGTCCCGGTATCACCGCCGAGATGACCGTGGGCCGCTGGGTCCAGGACGGCGAGAAGAGACGATGAGCGAAGAGACCCTCACCGAGACCCTGCCCCCGATCCGGCACTGGCCGGCCGTCCACCTCTCCGGGACGGACTTCGACCCGGTGCTCACCGAGCTGATGAGCGAGGGCCCGGTCACCCGCATCCAGCTGCCCAACGGCGAGGGCTGGGCATGGCTGGTCACCCGGTACGACGATGTGCGCAGGGTGGCCAACGACCCCCGCTTCGGCCGCGAGGCGGTCCTGGACAGGCAGGTGACCCGGGTCGCCCCGCACTTCATCCCGGACCGTGGCGCGGTCGGCTTCCTGGACCCGCCCGACCACACCCGGCTGCGCCGCTCGGTCGCCCCCGCGTTCACCGCGAAGGGCGTCGAGCGGGTCCGGGACGAGGCGCGCGGCATGCTGGACGACCTGGTAGGCGAACTCCTCCAGGACGGCCCGCCCGCCGACCTCACCAGTGCGGTGCTCAGCCCCTTCCCGATCGCGGTGATCTGCGAGCTGCTGGGTGTGCCGCCGGCCGACCGGCACAGCATGCACACCTGGACGCAGCTGATCCTGTCCTCCTCGCACGGCAAGGAGGTCAGTGAGAAGGCCAAGCGCGAGATGAGCGCCTACTTCTCCGACCTCGTACGGCTGCGCGAGGGCAGCACGGCCGAGGACGTCACCTCGCTGCTCGGCGCCGCCGTGGGCCGGGGCGAGGTCACCCTGGAGGAGGCCGTCGGTCTCACCGTCCTCCTCCAGATCGGCGGCGAGGCGGTCACCAACAACAGCGGGCAGATGTTCTACCTGCTGCTGACCCGCCCCGACCTGGCCAGGCGGCTGCGCTCCGACCCGGAGATCCGCCCCCGGGCGATCGACGAACTGCTGCGGTACATCCCGCACCGCAGCGCCGTCGGCCTCTCCCGGATCGCCCTGGAGGACGTGGAGATCAGGGGCGTACGGATCCGCGCGGGCGATCCGGTCTACGTCTCCTACCTGGCCGCCAACCGCGACCCGGACGTCTTCTGCGACCCGGAGACCATCGACTTCTCCCGCAGCCCCAACCCGCATGTGGCGTTCGGCTTCGGCCCGCACTACTGCCCGGGCGGCCAGCTCGCCCGGCTGGAGTCCGAGCTGCTGGTCGACGCCCTGCTGGACCGGGTACCGGGCCTGAAGCTCGCCGTGTCGCCCGGTCAGGTGCCCTTCAGGAAGGGCGCGTTGATCCGCGGGCCCGAGGCCCTTCCCGTGACGTGGTGAGCGGCAGATGACGACGACCGAAGGGCTGCTCGTACCGCCGGGCCACGGCCGCGTCGTCGCGACGCCCGCCCAGCGTGTGACCTTCAAGGTCACGGGCACCCACTCACGGACGGCCTCCACCTTCGAGGTGGAGGTCCCGCCGGGCTTCGACGTCGGCGCCCATGTGCACACGCGCAGCGAGGAGTTGTTCTACGTCCTCGAAGGCGAACTGGACGTGCTCGCCTTCGAGCCGCGCATCCGCACGCCCGACAACTGGCAGAAGTGGGAGTCGAGTTCGGGCAGCCGGGTGGTCCGCGCGACGCCGGGCACGGTCATCGTCGTACCCCCGGGCTGCCCTCACGCGTTCGCGAACCCGACGGAGACACCGACGAAGATGTTCTTCCAGGCATCCCCGCCGCCGGACCACGAGCGCTACTTCGAGGAGCTGCTGGAGATCCTCGGCACCGACGGCCCGCCCGACCACGCCGCCATCGAGGCGTTGCGGAGGCGGTACGACATCGAGCAGCTGACGCCGCTCAGACATCGTTAACGGATGGGCATTCCCGACAGCGTACGGGCGATCACCAGGCGCTGGATCTCGCTCGTGCCTTCGAAGATCGTGTAGATCGCCGCGTCCCGGTGCATGCGCTCCACCGGGTACTCCCTGGTGTAACCGTTGCCGCCCAGAATCTGGATCGCCTGGGCGGTGACCTTCTTCGCGGTCTCGCTGGCGAACAGCTTGGACATCGAGCCCTCGGCCGCGGTGAACGGCTTGCCGTTGACCGCCATCCAGGAGGCCCGCCAGACGAGCAGCCGGGCGGCGTCGATCTGCGTGCGCATGTCCGCGAGCTGGAAAGCGACCCCCTGGTTGTCGATGATGTGCCGCCCGAACTGCTCACGTGTCGTCGCGTAGTCGAGAGCCACCTCGTACGCGGCCCGGGCCGTGCCCACCGCCATCGCACCGACGGCCGGGCGGGACGCCTCGAACGTGGCCATGGCCGCGTTCTTCACCCGCTCGCCTCCCGACCTGGCCCGCTCGTGGGCACGCGCCAGCCGCTCGTCCAGCTTCTCCTTGCCCCCGAGCAGGCAGGAGCCGGGGACGCGGACGTTGTCGAGGATGACCTCGGCGGTGTGCGAGGCGCGGATGCCGTGCTTCTTGAACTTCTGGCCCTGGGCGAGGCCCGGCGTGCCGGGCGGGACGATGAACGAGGCATGGCCCTTGGAACCCAGCTCCGGGTCCACGACGGCGACGACGACGTGGACGTTGGCGATGCCACCGTTGGTCGCCCAGGTCTTCGTGCCGTTGATCACCCACTCGTCCTTGGCCTCGTCGTACACGGCACGCGTGCGCATGGACGCGACGTCGGAGCCGGCGTCGGGCTCGGAGGAGCAGAACGCGGCGACCTTGACGTCGCTCGCGTCGCCGTACATCTGGGGTATCCAGGTGCCGATCTGCTCCTCGGTTCCGTTGGCGAGAACGCCCACGGCGGCGAGGCCGGTGCCCACAATGGAGAGGGCGATGCCCGCGTCGCCCCAGAACAGCTCCTCCATGGCCATCGGAATACCGAGGCCGGTGGGGTCGAAGTACTGCTGCGCGTAGAAGTCGAGGGAGTAGATGCCGACCTTCGCGGCCTCCTGGATGACCGGCCAGGGAGTCTCCTCACGCTCGTCCCACTCGGCGGCCGCGGGGCGGATCACATCGGCGGCGAAGCCGTGCAGCCAGTCCCGGACTTCCCTCTGTTCGTCGTTGAGCTCCATGGTGAACTCGGCCATGTCCCCTCCAGCGGCGGCACGTGCGGTGTTACTAGCGGTAACCCCGAGTCTGTTACCGACCGGTAGGAAAAGTCAACTCCCGATGACGTCTCGGCCTCCCGTTCGATGTCAGGGGCGTGGACAGTGTTAGTTTGCGCAGGCGTCACCGAATCAGCACGGGTGGGGAGAGCTCATGGACACCACGCAGCGGACCGATCAGCAGCGGTCCGCCGACCGCCGACGGCGCGAGCTGCTGGAGGCCGCCGACCGGGTGGTGCTGCGCGACGGCCCGCAGGCGTCGATGAACGCCATCGCCGCGGAAGCGGGTATCACGAAGCCGATCCTCTACCGCCACTTCGGCGACAAGGGCGGGCTTTACGCGGCTTTGGCCAAGCGGCACACGGACGCGCTGCTGGACTCGCTCCGGGCCGCGCTCGACGCTCCGGCCGAGCGGCGGGAGCGGGTGGAGTCCACGCTGGACACCTACCTCGCGGCGATCGAGGCACGACCCCAGGTGTATCGGTTCCTCATGCATCCGGCGGAGGGCAGCACGGGCGGCGACCACGGGTTCGACGTCGGCAAGCACAGTGCGCCGCTGCTCCGGCGGATGGGCGAGGAGCTGGCCCAGGTCATCGAGGACCGGCTGGACCTCGGGCCCGGCAGTCAGCAGCTGGCGCGGGTGTGGGGGCACGGGATCGTCGGGATGATGCATGCGGCGGGCGACTGGTGGCTGGGTGAGCGGCCGTGCACCCGTGCCGAGTTGGTGCGGTCTCTCGCCGATCTCCTGTGGGGACGGCTCGCGGCGGCCGGGGACAAGATGGGCGGTCCGGGATTCTGACGGCCGAATCCCGGCTGCGGGCACAGGGGAGCTGATCGCACGGTTCCCCGTGCCTCCTAGGTGGGGGCTGTGGACCGGCGCCATGAAGATCGCGAGATTTGTCTCATCAGTCTGCGGCGGCGCCAGCCCGTCAGACGGTCGGCGTACACCGCGCCCTCCACGTGGTCGCACTCGTGCTGCAGGCACCGGGCGAAGAAACCCGTGCCGTGCACGGTGACCGGTTCTCCGGTCACCGTGAAACCCTCGACGACCGCGTGGTCGTAGCGTTCCGTCCCCGCCTCCAGCCCCGGCAGGGACAGGCAGCCCTCCGGCCCCCGGATCACCACGCCGTCCGCCTCCACCAGCCGCGGGTTCACGACATGTCCGAGATGTCGCATGTCCTCGTCGTCCGGACAGTCGTACACGAACACCCGTAGCGGCACCCCGATCTGGTTCGCGGCGAGGCCCACCCCCTGGGCCGCGTACATGGTCGCGAACAAGTCCTCCACGAGTGCGGCGAGTTCGGGACCGAAGTCCGTGACGTCCCGGCAGGGCTCGTGCAGGACGGGGTCGTGGAGCAGGGAAAGTGGCCGGACGCGCCCGTGGGCGCCCGGGATCGGGCCGTGTCGCATGGCGGCAAGGGTACGGTTCGTTCAGCTCATGCTCGCCGCGCAGGTGTGGGCCGGGATTCGGGTGTGCGAACGGATCTCGATAGGCTGAGGCACACACCACGTAGCCGGATGGCCCCAGGCGCGGCGCGTACGCAAGGAGGATCGAGAACTGATGGCAGGCAACTCGGACCCGCTCTCGCCGCGGGCCAAGCTGGCCGTGACCGCGGGCAAGGCGGTCGCTGCGGCATCGCGCGCCGCAGGGCGCGGCAGCGGGTCGGTGATCGGTGGCCGGGTCGCGCTGAAACTCGACCCCGACCTGCTCGCCCGGCTCGCGCAGAACCTGGACGTCGTCCTGGTGTCCGCGACCAACGGCAAGACCACGACCACCCGGCTCATCGCGGAGGCGCTGCGCGCCGCGGGCGAGGTCGTGTCGAACGCGCTCGGCGCCAACATGCCGGCCGGCATCACCTCCGCGCTCGCGGGCGGCTCGGACGCGAAGTTCGGCGTCATCGAGGTCGACGAGAAGTACCTGGCCGGTGTGGCGCGGGACACCAGCCCCAAGTGCATCGCTCTGCTGAACCTCTCCCGCGACCAGTTGGACCGCGCCGCCGAGACCCGGATGCTCGCCGAGAACTGGCGCGAGGGTCTGGCCGGCTCCAAGGCCGTGGTCGTCGCCAACTGCGACGACCCGCTCGTGGTGTGGGCCGCCTCCTCCTCCCCGAACGTGATCTGGGTCGCGGCCGGGCAGATGTGGAAGGACGACGCCTGGTCCTGCCCGTCCTGCGGCGGTGTGATGCAGCGGCCCGGTGACGACTGGTTCTGCGGCGAGTGCGGCTTCCGCCGGCCCACGCCCAGCTGGGCGCTCTCCGGCGACCATGTGCTGGATCCGCACGGGTCCGCCTGGCCGATCCATCTGCAGCTGCCGGGCCGCGCCAACAAGGCGAACGCAGCCAGCTCCGCGGCCGTCGCCGCCGTCTTCGGGGTGCCGCCGCAGGTGGCCCTGGAGCGGATGTACCAGGTGCAGGCGGTCGCCGGACGCTACGACGTCGTCCAGTTCCAGAACCGCGACCTGCGGCTGCTGCTGGCCAAGAACCCGGCCGGCTGGCTGGAGACGTTCTCCCTGATCGACCCGCCGCCCGCTCCGGTGATCCTGTCCGTGAACGCGCGCGGGGCCGACGGCACCGACACCTCCTGGCTGTGGGACGTCGACTACACGCGGCTGACCGGCCACCCGATCTTCGTCGTCGGTGACCGGAAGCTGGACCTCGCCGTCCGCCTGGAGGTCGCGAACCAGCACTTCCAGGTCTGCGACAACCTCGACCAGGCCGTCCAGATGGCCCCGCCGGGACGCATCGAGGTCATCGCGAACTACACCGCGTTCCAGGACCTGCGCCGCCGGGTCGGCAACTGATCAGGAAGGGCGATCACCTCATGAGCGACAACCAACTGCGGCTGGTGTGGATCTACCCGGACCTGCTGAGCACCTACGGCGACCAGGGCAACGCGCTCGTCGTGGAGCGCCGGGCCCGGCAGCGCGGCCTGGACGTGGCCCGGCTGGACGTACGCAGCGACCAGCCGATCCCGACCTCCGGCGACATCTACCTGATCGGCGGCGGCGAGGACCGGCCGCAGCGGCTCGCGGCCGAGCGGCTGCGGCGCGACGGCCATCTGCAGCGGGCGGTGCAGAACGGCGCGATCGTCTTCTCCGTCTGTGCCGGTTACCAGATCCTCGGCCACGAGTTCATCAACGACCTCGGCCAGCGCGAGCCGGGCCTCGGCCTGCTCGACGTGGTGTCGGTGCGCGGCGAGGGCGAGCGGTGCGTCGGCGACGTCCTCGCGGACATCGACCCGCAGCTCGGCCTGCCTCAGCTGACCGGCTTCGAGAACCACCAGGGCGTCACCCACCTCGGTGCCACCGCCCGTCCCTTCGCCCGGACCCAGATCGGCAAGGGCAATGGCACCGGGGACGGCACGGAGGGCGCGTACAACGGGACGGTCTTCGGCACGTACATGCACGGGCCGGTTCTCGCCCGCAACCCGCTGATCGCGGACCTGCTGCTGAAGCTGGCGCTCGACGTCAACGCGCTGCCGCCGATCGACGACCGCTGGTACGAGGCGCTCCGCAACGAGCGAATCGCAGCTGCGCAGCAGCCTGCGTAAGCGTCGTTCCAGCGCTCTCCTAGTGCGTTCCGGCAGGCTCGTGGTGGGGCCCGCCTGACGGTCCGTCCGCTCACATGTGCGGGCGCGTCCAGCAGGCGGACGCCCGCTACGGAGCGACCCCCTCACGCCGGTAGGGTGGCCTGGAATCCGCCGGACGACGTGGTCCGGTTTCCCGGCCCACGTTGAGAAGGTAATTCGGGCTATGCGCATTGGTGTCCTCACGTCCGGCGGCGACTGCCCCGGCCTGAACGCCGTCATCCGGTCCGTCGTGCACCGTGCCGTCGCCGACCACGGCGACGAGGTCATCGGCTTCCGGGACGGCTGGAAGGGCCTCCTGGAGTGCGACTACCTCAAGCTCGACCTCGACGCGGTGGGCGGCATCCTGGCCCGCGGCGGCACCATCCTCGGCTCCTCACGGGTCCAGCCCTCGCATCTGCGGGACGGTGTGGAGCGAGCCAAGGGCCATGTCGAGGAGCTGGGCCTGGACGCGATCATCCCGATCGGCGGCGAGGGCACACTGAAGGCCGCCCGGCTGATGTCGGACAACGGTCTGCCCGTCGTCGGCGTCCCGAAGACCATCGACAACGACATCGCGGTCACGGACGTCACCTTCGGCTTCGACACGGCCGTCGGCGTGGCGACCGAGGCGCTGGACCGGCTGAAGACCACCGCCGAGTCCCACCAGCGTGTGCTGGTCGTGGAGGTCATGGGCCGCCACACCGGCTGGATCGCGCTGCACTCCGGCATGGCGGCCGGCGCCCACGCCATCGTCGTACCGGAACGGCCCTTCGACATCGAGGAGTTGGCGAAGAAGGTCGGCGAGCGGTTCGAGGCGGGCAAGCGGTTCGCCATCGTGGTCGCCGCGGAGGGTGCGAAGCCGCGGCCCGGTTCCATGGAGTTCGACGAGGGCGGCAAGGACATCTACGGCCACGAGCGCTTCGCGGGGATCGCGCGGCAGCTGTCGCTCGAGCTGGAGCACCGGCTCGGCAAGGAGGCGCGGCCGGTGATCCTGGGCCATGTGCAGCGGGGCGGGACCCCGACGGCGTACGACCGGGTGCTGGCCACGCGGTTCGGGTGGCATGCGGTGGAGGCCGTGCACCGGGGTGAGTTCGGGATGATGACGGCTCTGCGCGGCACCGACATCGTGATGGTGTCGCTGGCCGAGGCCGTGGAGACGTTGAAGACGGTTCCCGCGGAGCGGTACGACGAGGCGGAGTGCGTGCTGTAGTCCACACCAGGAACAACCCGCCCCCGGTCACAGCCGTGACCGGGGGCGGTTCTACTCTTGGGGGCGGACAGACGCGTACAACCCCCACGAATCAGGAGCCGGCGGATGGATCACAGCGGGCACGGCATGACGATGGATCTGCCGCCGTTCACGCTGGGGCAGGGGCTCCAGTGGTCGGCGGATCCCTTCTTTCTCGTCGCCTGTCTGGCCGGGCTGGCTCTGTACGGGTGGGGTGTCGTGCGGCTGCGCCGGCGCGGGGACTCCTGGCCGGTCTCCCGGACCGTCTCGTACGTCCTCGGTGTCCTCACCATCGCGCTGATGATGTGCACCAGGCTGAACGACTACGGCATGGTCATGTTCAGTGTGCACATGGTGCAGCACATGGTGATCAGCATGCTGTCGCCGATCCTGATCCTGCTGGGCGCCCCGGTCACGCTGGCGCTGCGCGCGCTGCCGGTGGCCGGCCGGGGCCGCAAAGGGCCGCGTGAGCTGCTGCTGGCGCTGCTGCACAGCCGCTACATGCGGATCATCACCCACCCCGTGTTCACGATCCCGCTGTTCATCGCGAGCCTGTACGCGCTGTACTTCACGCCACTGTTCGACTTCCTGATGGGGTCGAGGACCGGGCACATCGCGATGATGGTGCACTTCCTCGCCGTGGGTGTCGT
Organism: Streptomyces sp. NPDC005728; assembly: GCF_040630895.1. NCBI lineage: Bacteria > Bacillati > Actinomycetota > Actinomycetes > Kitasatosporales > Streptomycetaceae > Streptomyces > Streptomyces sp. NPDC005728. The sequence goes on along the minus strand of NZ_JBEXYL010000012.1, from coordinate 88,473 downwards.
GTTCTTCTGGCCGATCATCGGTGTGGACCCCGGGCCGCACCGGCCGGGTTACCTGATGCGCATGCTGGAGCTGTTCGCGGGCATGCCGTTCCACGCGTTCTTCGGCATCGCGCTGATGATGGCGTCGACGCCGATGGTGGAGACGTTCAAGAACCCGCCCGCCTCGCTCGGCATCGACGCGCTCTCCGACCAGAACGCGGCCGGCGGCATCGCCTGGGCGTTCAGCGAGATCCCGTCCGTGCTGGTGCTGATCGCCCTGCTGTTCCAGTGGTACGGGTCCGAGCAGCGGCAGGCCAAGCGCAAGGACCGGGCTGCCGACCGGGACGGTGACAAGGAGCTGGAGGCGTACAACGCCTATCTCGCCTCCCTCAACGCGCGCGAGGGCTGAGCCGGCGGAATCCGGCCCGGGTATCCCGCCCTGGCGGAAATCGGGGCACCATGGTCGAGGACGGACCATGAGGAGGGTGCCGCGATGCCCGGTTCCACGAACGGTTCCACCAAGGCGATGGGGGCGATGACCGTCGGCGGGCTCGTCCTGGTGACGGCCTACACGGTCGCCCTCGGCAGCAACGGCTGGCTGTGGTTCGGATGGGTGGTGCTGGGCCTGCTGACCCTCACCATGGTCGTCACCCAGCCCTAGGGCCGCTCGCTGCGGGCGTGGCTGATTACAGTGCCCGCATGAACAGCAGGGCCACGTCCTTCGACGACCTCGACCGCAAGATCATCACCGCGCTGATGGCGAACGCCAGGACCAGCTTCGCCGAGATCGGCGGGGCGGTCGGGCTGTCGTCCACCGCGGTCAAACGGCGTGTGGACCGGCTGCGGGAGACCGGTGTGATCACCGGGTTCACGGCGACCGTGAAGCCCTCCGCGCTGGGCTGGCGCACGGAGGCGTACGTCGAGGTGTACTGCGAGGGCGCTGCCCCGCCGCGCCGCCTGGCGGAGGTGGTGCGCAACCATCCGGAGATCACGGCGGCCATGACCGTGACCGGCGGCGCGGACGCGCTGCTGCACGTGCGGGCGCGGGACGTGGAGCACTTCGAGGAGGTGCTGGAGCGCATCCGCGACGAACCCTTCATCCGGAAGACGATCAGCGTGATGGTGCTGTCCCACCTGCTCCCGGAAAGCCCGGAAGCGGGCGCCACCCACGCCGCACCGGAGTGATCGCGAACCAAACCCCGGCCCCACGCAGCTCTCGTGCGTTCTGGCCGATGAGAACGCAGCGATGCTGCACATGCACGCAGCTTTCCGTTCTTGTCGTCCCTCTCCCTCTCTTCCTACCGTTGTGTCACCCCTCAGTAACACACAGGAAAGCGGAGGAAACCCTCTGTGCCCGAAAGCCGTGTGCCGCGCCCTCGGCGCTTCCTCGTCTGCGAACCCAGACACTTCGCCGTGCAGTACGCGATCAATCCCTGGATGCATCCCGACACGCCCGTGGACGTGGATCTGGCTCAGGAGCAGTGGCAGGAGCTGATCCGCGCCTACCGCGCCCATGGCCACGCCGTCGACGCGGTCGAGCCGGTCCCGGGCCTGCCCGACATGGTCTTCGCCGCGAACGCGGCGTTCGTGGTCGGCGGCCGGGTCTTCGGTTCCCTGTTCCACGCGCCGGAGCGGCGCCCCGAATCGCACCACTACGACACCTGGTTCAAGGCGGCGGGCTACGACGTGTACCGCCCCGAGGCGGTGACCGAGGGCGAGGGAGACCTGGTGTGGACGGGCCGGTACGTGCTGGCCGGCACCGGCTTCCGCACCACCCGTGAGGCCCACCGCGAGGCGCAGGAGTTCCTCGGCCACCCGGTGATCGGGCTGACCCTGGTGGACCCGTACTTCTACCACCTGGACACGGCACTCTTCGTCCTGGACGACGACAACATCGCCTACTACCCGGAGGCCTTCTCGCCGGGCAGCCGGGAGGCGCTCAAGCGCCTGTACCCGGACGCGGTGCTCGCCACCCGCGACGACGCGATGGCGTTCGGCCTGAACTCGGTGTCCGACGGCCGGCACGTCTTCATCGCCCCCAAGGCCGAGGCGCTGGCCGAGCGCCTGGCCGACCACGGTTACGTCCCCGTCCCCGTCGACCTGTCGGAGTTCCACAAGGCCGGCGGCGGCATCAAGTGCTGCACCCAGGAGATCCGCTGATGACCGCACCCGTGCACGCCCGTACGTCCGACGACCTGATCCGGGCGGAGGAGCCGGTCCTCGCGCACAACTACCACCCCCTGCCCGTGGTAGTCGCCCGGGCCGAGGGCACCTGGGTGGAGGACGTCGAGGGCCGCCGCTATCTCGACATGCTGGCCGGCTACTCGGCGCTCAACTTCGGCCACCGGCACCCGGCGCTGATCGAGGCCGCGCACCGCCAGCTCGACCGGCTGACCCTGACCTCCCGGGCCTTCCACAACGACCGGCTCGCCGAGTTCGCCGAGCGGCTCGCGGAGCTGACCGGGCTGGACATGGTGCTGCCGATGAACACCGGCGCGGAGGCGGTGGAGAGCGGCATCAAGGTGGCCCGCAAGTGGGCGTACGACGTGAAGGGCGTCCCCGCCGACCGGGCGACGATCGTGGTCGCGGCGGAGAACTTCCACGGCCGTACGACGACGATCGTCAGCTTCTCCACGGACGAGTCGGCCCGGGCCGGCTTCGGCCCCTTCACGCCCGGCTTCCGGATCGTGCCGTACAACGACCTGGCCGCACTGGAGGCGGCGGTCGACGAGACGACGGCGGCGGTGCTGCTGGAGCCCATCCAGGGCGAGGCCGGGGTCGTCATCCCTGACGAGGGGTATCTGGCCGGCGTCCGTGAGCTGACGCGGCGCAAGGGCTGCCTGTTCATCGCCGACGAGATCCAGTCCGGTCTCGGCCGCACCGGCCGTACCCTCGCCGTCGAGCACGAGGACGTGGTCCCGGACGTGCTGCTGCTCGGGAAGGCGCTCGGCGGCGGCATCGTGCCGGTGTCGGCGGTGGTGGCCCGGCGCGAGGTGCTGGGCGTGCTGCACCCGGGCGAGCACGGCTCCACGTTCGGCGGCAACCCGCTGGCGGCGGCGGTCGGCACCGCGGTGGTCGAGCTGCTGGAGACCGGCGAGTTCCAGCGCCGGGCAACCGAGCTGGGGCGGATCCTGCACGACGGCCTCACCGAGCTGGTCGGCAGGGGCGTGACCGGTTTCCGTGCGCGCGGACTGTGGGCGGGCGTCGACGTGGACCCGGTCATCGGCACCGGCCGGGAGATCAGCGAGCGCCTCATGCGGGAGGGCGTCCTGGTCAAGGACACCCACGGTTCCACGATCCGGCTGGCGCCGCCGCTGACCATCACGGCCGAGGAGCTGCGCTCCGCGCTGGGCACGCTGGAGAAGGTGCTCGGCCAGGCCGGCTGAGACGGGGCAGGGGGCCGCCGGTGTCCGGCCGGCCCCCTGCCCGCCCGGTCAGCCCTTGCCGCTGTCGCCGAGAATCTGCTTCATCTCCTTGATCTCGGCGTTCTGCGCACGGACGATGTCGTCGGCCATGCCCTTGGCGGGGCCGTACGCTCCCTTGCTCTTCTCCGTGGCGGCCATCTCCACGGCGCCCTGGTGGTGCTCGACCATCAGGGACAGGAACTTCGTGTCGAAGTCCTTGCCGGTGGCCTTCTTCAGGGCTGCCATGTCGTCGTCGCTCATCATCCCGGCCGTGCCGGACATCCCGGCGTGACCCGAGTGGTCCATGCCGGCCATCGGGACCTGCTCGCCCCAGGCCTTCAGCCAGCCGGTCATGGTGCGGATCTCCGGGTCCTGCGCCTTCTCGATGCGCGAGGCGAGGTCCTTCACCTGCGCCGAGGAGGCCCGGCCGGCGGCGAGCCGCGCCATCTCCAGCGCCTGCTGGTGGTGCGGGATCATGCCCTGGGAGAAGGCGACGTCCTGGGCGTTGTGGGCGGTGGCGGACGCGGTCGCGCTCGCGCTCGGCGAGGTGCCGTGGCCCGCGTGGTCGCCGTCGCCGCTGCCACACGCGGCGAGGACGACGGAGGCGACGGCGGTCACCGCGACGAGGGCGGCACGGCGCGTGAGAGTACGGGTGGTCATGCTGGAACTCCTGCTGTGGGAATGGTGTCTCGGGCGCGCGGGGGAGGACGACCGCAGCGCGTGCGGCCGTCGCGGCCTCTAGATCCGCAGGAGTTGGAGTTCTGCCAGGGAGGGTGGGGCACGTGCCCCGTCGGGTCCCGTGACCGTGCACGAGCGGAGGGCGGCGGCCGGTGCGGGGGCGGTCACGGCGTCGGGTACGAGCGCGGGCAGCTGCGGCCCGCCGTTCACGGCCCCGGACGCGCAGGTGGGGTCGGCATGGTGCATCCGATGGCCACCGCAGTGGCCGTCGCCCTCGGGACAGTCGTCCTGGGCGGTGACCATGATGACCCGCGTGTGCGCGGGGCCGGCGTGCATTGTGTGCGCCCCGCCCCCGCCGGGCGCCAGGGCGTGCATACCCAGCAGCCCGGCCAGCACCGCGAGCACGAACAGCGCGCGACATCGCCGCAGGAGCGGTCGCGTGGGGTGCTGTCCGGTGCGGTTCATCGAGGACATCGTAGGGGGCGCGGCCGAGGGACGAGCCGGGGCCCCGCCGGTGCGGGCGCACAGCGCCGTCCCCCGCTCCCGGCCGCCGGAGAACCCTTGACGCGGACCCATTCAGTCGATATGTACATGCCATCACTTGGTATGGACCAATCCTGCACGGCCCCGCACGCCGACCCGGCGCCCACCCCCCCAGTGGAGGCAGCAATGCGAAGACCATCGGCACTCGTCGCCCTGTGCCTCGGGGCACTCCTCCTGGTCGTGGCCCCACCGTCCGCGTCCGCGGCGGGATCGCCCACGGCATCCTTCGCCCAGAGCTCGACCTGGGACGGTGGATACCAGGGTGCGTACACCGTCACCAACGGCGGCAGCACGACCGTATCGGCCTGGACCGTCGAGTTCGACCTGCCCTCCGGCACCACGGTCGGCTCGTACTGGGACGCACTGCTCACGCGGAACGGCAGCCACTACACCTTCAAGAACCGCGAGTACAACGGCTCTTTGGCGCCCGGCGCGAGCGCCACCTTCGGGTGGGTGTCGAGCGGGACCGGCACACCGGCGGGCTGCCGGCTCAACGGCGCGCCCTGCACGGGCGGCTCCGGCGGCACCGACACCACCCCGCCCGGCGTACCGGGCGGCGTGCGCGTGGACTCTGCGTCCAGCTCGACGCTGACCGTGCGATGGACGGCCGCCACCGACGACTCCGGATCCGTCGCGGGTTACGAGGTCTCGCGCGACGGCGGTACGCCCGCCACGGTGACCGGCACCTCCTACACCGCCACCGGCCTCCAGGCGAACACGAGTTACTCGTTCCGCGTGCGGGCCAAGGACGCCGCCGGCAACGTCTCCGCGTACAGTACGGCGGTCACCGGGACGACCGCTTCCGGAGGCACTCCTCCGAGCGGCGGCGTCCACACCGCTCCGTACATCGACATGGGCGCATGGCCCACCCCGAGCATGCCCGACATGGCCTCCGCGAGCGGGCTCACGAGCTACACGATGGCGTTCGTCACCGCCTCCGGCTGCAAGGCCATGTGGTTCAACGCCTATGACCCGCGCGACGGCTGGGCCAGGGACCAGATCGATGCGATCCGGGCACGCGGCGGGGACGTGAAGGTCTCCTTCGGCGGCGCGTCCGGCATCGAACTGGCCCAGGCCTGCGACTCGGTGGACTCCCTCTACACCGAGTACAACGCGGTCGTGAACGCGTACGACCTGACCTACGTCGACTTCGACATCGAGGGCGCGGCCGCCGCCGACCCGGCCTCGATCACCCGCCGGTCCCAGGCCCTGGCACGACTGCAGCAGGCCCACCCCGGGCTGCGGATCTCCCTCACGCTCCCTGTGCTCCCGGAGGGCCTGACCTCGGACGGCCTGAACGTGGTCAAGGCGGCGCGGGACGCCGGGGTCGACCTCGACCTGGTGAACATCATGGCCATGGACTACTACAGGAGCACCGACTACGGCGACGCGGCGGTCCAGGCCGCGCAGAGCACCTTCACCCAGCTGCAGTCGCTCTATCCCGGCAGGACGGACGCCCGGATCTGGGCGATGGTCGGAGTGACGCCGATGCTCGGCCAGAACGACGACGGCCACGTCTACGACCAGAACGACGCCCGCCAGCTGGTCTCTTTCGCGCAGGGCAGGCACCTCGGGGAGCTGGCCTTCTGGGAGGCGACCCGGGACCGCAACGCCTGTACCGGCGCCCTGTACCAGTGCACGAACGTCCCGCAGTCCCCCTACGAGTTCGCGAAGATCTTCGCGGCGTACACCGGCTGACGTAAAGCCGCCGAACAGAATGCCGGATCACGCAATCCCGTCCCTGCTGTCGTCCGTACCCCTTCATAGAGGGCGCCCCGTGCCGGCAAAGGCTTCGTTCGAACCATCCATGCCCAACCTGGATCCGTCATGAACTCCACCCATGCCGCAGACGTCATCTGGAGGGGAGTGGCCGTGTCCTGCGCCATCGCAAACGCTGTGCTGCACACGCTGCTCATCCCGGATCACCTGGAGGAGATGTTCTACATCGGTCTACTGTTCGCCGTGGGCAGCGCCGTCATGCTCGCTGTGGCCGTGGCGCTCGTCGTCCGGCCCCGCCCGCTGGCCGCGTGGCTGACCGGGGTGCTGGTCAGCCTCGGAATGATCGTCGGTTTTGCGGTGTCGCGTACCGTCGGCCTGCCGGGCGGCTATTACGAGGACGGCTGGGAGGCGCCGTACGGCCCTCTGTCCTTGCTCGCCGAGGGACTGTTCGTCCTCGCGTTCTTCGCCTGGTTCTCGTACCGGACGGAACCGGCACCGGAACCCCGCCGAATCGCGCGCCTGAGTACCCGTCAGTAGTGGCTGCAAGAAGTCAGCATTGACCGGGACGGGCCCGGTTCCGCGTGAGTGCACCCGCATTTACGCTGAGTCGATCCGCCCGAGTGAGGAGCGTGCCCTTGTTCTACTACCTGCTCAAACATGTGCTGCTGGGCCCCCTGCTCAGGCTGGTCTTCCGCCCTCGGATCGAGGGGCTGGAGAACGTGCCGGCGTCGGGGCCCGCGATCGTCGCCGGGAACCATCTGTCCTTCTCCGACCACTTCCTGATGCCGGCGATGCTGAAGCGGCGCATCACCTTCCTCGCCAAGGCGGAGTACTTCACCGGGCCTGGCCTCAAGGGCCGGCTCACCGCGTTCTTCTTCCGCAGCGCCGGGCAGATCCCGGTGGACCGCTCCGGCAAGGACGCGGGGCAGGCCGCGATTCGCGAGGGACTCGGGGTGCTGAGCAGGGACGAGCTGCTGGGCATCTATCCGGAGGGGACCCGCTCGCACGACGGCCGGCTGTACAAGGGCAAGGTCGGGGTCGCGGTCATGGCGCTGAGGGCCGGGGTGCCGGTCGTGCCCTGCGCGATGATCGGCACCTTCGAGGCGCAGCCGCCCGGCAAGGTCATTCCGAACATCCACCCCGTCGTCATCCGTTTCGGCAAGCCGCTCGAGTTCTCCCGCTACGCCGGCATGGAGAGCGAGAAGGCCATCCTGCGGGCCGTCACCGACGAGATCATGTACGCGATCCTCTCGCTGTCCGAGCAGGAGTACGTCGACCAGTACGCGGCCGTCGTCAAGGCGGAGCAGGCCGCCGAGAAGAAGGAGCGCAGGTTTCCGCGGGCCCCGCTCGGTTGACGTCTGCCGTCGGCAGAAGGGCTTCGATGCGGGCGGGGCGCGCGCCTAGGCTCGCCGCATGAAACGGGCTGTGGTGATCGGGGCGAGCGGGCAGATCGGCCGTCCGGCGGTGGCGGCGCTGGAACGCGACGGCTGGGAGGTGACGGCCGCCTCGCGGGGCGGTGGCCGGGACGCGTCGTGGGGTGAGGGGGTGCGGGCGGTCCGGCTGGACCGCTCCGACGACGCGGCGCTCGCGGCCGCGGTGGGCGACGGCTGCGATCTGGTGGTCGACATGGTCGCGTACGACGCCGGGCACGCCCGGCAGTTGACGGCTCTCGCGGGCCGGATCGGCTCCGCCGTGGTGGTCTCCAGTGTGTCGGTGTACGAGGACGGCAAGGGGCGGGGCTTCGACACCCAGAGCGAGCCCGACGGGGTCCCGGCGTACCCGGTGCCGGTCGCGGAGACCCAGCCGACGGTGGCTCCGGGCGAGGCGAGCTACAGCACCCGCAAGGCGGCCATGGAGCGCGAACTGCTCGCGCAGGGCGCGGAGTTGCCGACGACGGTGCTGCGGGCGGGCGCGGTGCACGGGCCGTACAGTCCGCTCCCCCGCGAGCTGTACTTCGTCAAGCGGAACCTGGACGGGCGGGGCAGGCGGGTGCTCGCGTACGGCGGGGAGAGCCGGTTCCATCCGGCGGGCGCCCGGAACGTCGCCGAACTGGTCCGGCTGGCCGCGGCCCGGCCCGGGTCCCGGGTGCTCAACGCCTGCGACCCCGAGGCGCCGACGGTCGCCGCGATCGGAGCGGCGATCGACGCGGTCATGGGCGTGGAGACGGAGACCACGCCGGTGGACGGCCCGCCGCCCCGCGGGAACGTGGGCCGGACCCCGTGGTCGGCGCCGCTGCCGGTCGTCCTCGACATGTCCGCCGCGGAGCGGGAGTTGGGCTACCGGCCGGTGGTGTCGTACGTGGACAGCCTGCCGGAGACGGTGGAGTGGCTGCGGCGGCGGCTGGCCGCGGAGGACTGGCGGGAGTGCTTCCCGCTGCTCGCGCGGGTCTACCCCGACCTGTTCGACTATGCGACGGAGGACGCCTGGCGGGCGGGCGCATGACGAAGGGGCGGCCGGAGAGTCCGGCCGCCCCTCGTCACCGTATCCGGGCGATTACGGCTTGGGCGTCGCGTGCGGCGCGCAGGTCACGTCGGAGGTGTCCAGCTTGCCGGTGAGCAGGTAGCTGTCGACCCGCTCGTTGATGCAGGGGTTGACCAGGCCGGTCACACCGTGGGAGCCCGCGCCCTTCTCGGTGATCAGGCGGGAGTCCTTGAAGCGCTTGTGCAGTTCGACGGCGCCCGGGTAGGGGGTCGCCGCGTCGCGCGTGGACTGCACGATCAGCACGGGCGGCAGGCCGCGGTGCGTCCTGACGTCCACCGGGGTCCGCTGCTTGGCCTGCCAGGTGGCGCAGGGCAGGTTCATCCAGGCGTTGGCCCAGGTCATGAACGGGTTGTCCGTGTGGATCCGGGTGTTGTCCCGGTCCCACTTCCGCCAGCTGGTGGGCCACTTGGCGTCGGCGCACTCGACCGCGGTGTAGACGGCGTTGCCGTTCTCCGAGCTGATGTTGCCGGCCGTGTCCGACAGGTCGGGGGCCGCCGCGTCGACGAGCGCCTTGGTGTCCCCTGCGACGTACTTGCTGAACACCGAGGCGACCGGCACCCACGAGGAGTCGTAGTACGGGGCGCTCTGGAAGAAGGAGATCAGCTCGGCCGGGCCGACGACCCCGCCGAGGGGACTCTTCTTGGCGGTCGCGCGCAGTTCGAGCCACTTGGCCTGGACGGCGGCGCGGGTGGTGCCGAGGTGGAAGGCGGCGTCGTTCGCGGCGACCCAGTCCTCCCAGTCCTTCCAGCGGCCCTCGAAGGCGACGTCCTGGTCCAGGTTGGCCTGGTACCAGATGCTCTCGCGGGAGGGGTTGACCACGCTGTCCACGATCATGCGGCGCAGGTGGCCCGGGAAGAGGGTGCCGTAGACGGCGCCGAGGTAGGTGCCGTAGGAGACGCCGAGGTAGTTGAGCTTCTTCTCGCCCAGCGCGGCCCTGACGACGTCCAGGTCACGGGCGGTGTTCGGCGTGGTCATGTGCGGCAGCATGGCGCCGCTGCGCTCGGCGCAGCCCTCCGCGTACTCGCGGGCGAGCTTGCGCTGTGCGGTCTTGTCCGCCTCGCTGTCCGGGACCGGGTCGGCCTTGGGAGCCTTGACGAACTCCTGCGGGTCGATGCAGGAGATGGGCGCCGAGTGGCCGACGCCGCGCGGGTCGAAGCCCACGAAGTCGTAGGCCTTGGCGACGTTCGCCCAGATGGGGTTCTTGTTGGTGATCCGCGTCGGGAAGCGCAGGCCGGAGGCGCCGGGACCGCCCGGGTTGTAGACGAGGGCGCCCTGACGCTCCTTCTTCGTCCCGGTGTTGCCGATGTGGTCGACGGCGAGCTTGATCTGCTTGCCGTACGGCTTGGCGTAGTCGAGCGGCACGGAGACCCAGCCGCACTGGATGGGCTTGGCCAGGCCCCAGTCGGCGGGGCAGTCCTGCCAGTGGATGCCGGCCTTGGCGGCGCGGGCGGCGGCGATCGCGGCGCCCTGGGCCTCGCGGTCCCGTCCGTGGCGGCTGTCCGCGCTGGCCGCGGGCGCCGACACCGCGCCGGCTATCAGGGTCGCGGTGACGAGCGCTCCGGCCGAACCGAGTGCCAGCAGGCGGCTCTTCGGTCTGTTGTCCCTCAAGTGGGCCCCTCCCCCTACACATTGCTACAAGTGGTCAGACGGGGATCCTCTCGGCTGTGAGCCGTCTGAGAACAGGGGGAGCAGGCCTTTCTTTACCAATCCGATAAACGGACGTTCAGGTCCCGTTGAGCGGAGCCCCCTGGGCGAGCAGGGTCAAGGCCTCGTCCAGCAGTCGCCGCAGGCCGAGCGCGTCGGGGGCCACGGCACTGACGAGGACGGCGGGCCCCGCGAGCGGCACCAGGGCGGCGCTCTCCCCCAGCATCCGCGCGGCGGGCGGCTGCCCTGCGAACTCGGGTCGTATGACGACCAGTTGACCGACCGACCGGTGTCCGGCGAGCACGGCGGGCCCGTCCCAGCCGCCCGGTGCCCCGGGCCCGCAGGACAGCTCCTGGTCCAGTACGGTCCGGCCCGCGACGCGCACCGTGAGCCGGCTGGTGAGCCGTCCGGGCTCCTCTCCGAACCGGCCGAGCACCTGCTCCTCGCGCAGCACGAGCCGTGCTCCGGCGCCCAGTTCGGCCCGGGTGGTGACGTACAGGTCGCTGCCGCCGGCCGAGATCAGCTGTTCGGGCAGCCAGTGCAGCTCACCCCCGTCGGCCACATCGAGCCGTACGTCGTAGCGGGCCTCGCCCTTGGCCTGTCCCGGCAGCGCGATGGTGGCGGCGGCCGACCCCACGTGCAGCCGTGCCCCCTCCTCCACGCGCGCGTCCAGCAAGAAGCGGTCGCCGCCGAGCGGGCCGCTCATCGCGCCGACGACCATCACCCGCGCCTCGCCGCCGCTCGCCCGGGTGCGGCGCAGCGCCAACGGGCCTTCGCCGTCCAGCACGGGCAGGGCCGTACCGCCGCGTCCGTCGGGGCGGGCGACGATCCGTGCGTGCGCCCGGACGCCGGTCGCCGTCATGCCGTCCACGCGGCGAGCCGCTCCCGCACCCACGCGGCCGTGTCCGCGACTCCGGTGCCGCCGCGCAACGACTGGAAGACGACCGGGAGTTCGGCCCGCTGCGCCTTGGCGTCGGCGGCCATCCGGGCGAGGTCGGACCCGACGTACGGCGCGAGGTCGGTCTTGTTGACGATGAGCAGGTCGGCGGTGGTGACGCCGGGCCCGCCCTTGCGCGGGATGTCGTCGCCACCGGCCACGTCGATCACGAAGATCTGCGCGTCCACAAGCCCCTTGGAGAAGGTGGCGGTCAGGTTGTCCCCGCCGGACTCGACGAGGATGAGGTCCAGCGGGCCGATCCCGTCCTCCAGGTCCTCCACGGCTTCGAGGTTGGCGGAGATGTCGTCGCGGATCGCGGTGTGCGGGCAGGCGCCCGTCTCCACGGCCGTGATCCGCTCGGGCGGCAGCACGGCCTCCCGGAGCAGGAACTCGGCGTCCTCCCGGGTGTAGATGTCGTTCGTGACGACGGCCAGCGACAACTGCTCGCGCAGCGCCCGGCACAGCGCGGCGACGGTCGCGGTCTTCCCGGACCCGACGGGCCCGCCGAGCCCGATCCGCAGCGCGCGGCGCGAGCCGTCGGGGCGGTGGGCGTCGGCGCTGACGGCGGAGGGGCCGTCGTGGGTGTGGTCGAGGTGCATGTACGACTCCAGTTTCTACGATGCGAACAGTCGCACCGGCCAGGCCGCGTGCCACTCCGCACCGACCTCCAACAACGGCCCCGACGCGGCGGGCAGGGCATCGACACCTTCGTCGAGCACCCTCCGGGCGGCGTCCACCGCCGCGTCCGCGACGTGATCCAGCTCGGGGGCCAACCGTGCCAGCACTCCCGTCGCGTCGAACGGATCAAGGCTCAGCAGACGCACCGTGGCCGTCGCCGGCCCGCTCACGCTCTCGTACACCGCGCAGTACGCCGCGTCCACGGGCCCAAGACCGGCCGCACGGGCGGCGAGTCCGAGCACCACCGGCTGGTGCGTCCCCTTGGGGAACTCCCTTGCCAAAGCGTCGAGTTCGGCCGACGGCCAGCTCGCCCGTGCGGCCCGCATCAGCTGCCGGCCAAGCCTGCGCGCCGCGGTCCGCAGCGCGGGCGAGGGCGTACGGGCGTCCGCGGCCGCGTCCAGCTCCCGGGGCTCGACGCCCAGGACGGCGGCGGCAGCGAGGGCGCCCGCGACCAGCCCGGCAGTGTGCAGCCGCCCCCGGCAGAAGTCCTCCAGGCTCGCGGCGGAGGTGATCCGGCCCGCCTTGACGGCGGCCTCCGCCCCGCCGGAGTGCGCGTGCCCTCCGGCGGGGAAGCGGCCGTCGGCCAGGACGAGCAGTGCTGCCCTGGACATCAGAAGAGGAAGTAGCGCTGGGCCATGGGCAGTTCGGCGGCCGGTGCCGCCTCGACCAGCTCGCCGTCGATGTGCACGGCGAAGCTGTCGGGGTCGACCCGCACCTGGGGACGGGCGTCGTTCTCCCGCATGTCCGCCTTGGTCACCCCGCGCGTGGAGTCGATGGCGACGAAGCGCTTGCCCAGCTGCAGCCGCTCCGGCAGGCCGTCCTCGATGGCCAGCGGTGCCACGAAGTTGAACGAGTTGGCGGCCGGCGCCCGTCCGATCGCCCCGTACATCGGCCGGGGCAGGATCGGCTGCGGCGTCGGGATGGAGGCGTTGGCGTCACCCATCTGTGCGTAGGCGATCTGGCCGCCCTTGATGACGAGGTGCGGCTTGACCCCGAAGAACGCGGGCTCCCAGAGCACCAGGTCGGCGAGCTTGCCGGGCTCGACGGAGCCGACCTCGCGGGCGAGCCCCTGGGCCAGCGCCGGGTTGATCGTGTACTTGGCGACGTACCGCCGTACCCGTCGGTTGTCCGCCCGTCCGTCGCCGGGCAGCGCGCCGCGCCGCTGCTTCATCACGTGCGCGGTCTGCCAGGTGCGCAGGACGACCTCGCCCACGCGGCCCATGGCCTGGGAGTCGGAGGAGATGATCGAGATCGCGCCGAGGTCGTGGAGGACGTCCTCCGCGCCGATGGTGGACGGCCGGATCCGCGACTCGGCGAAGGCCAGGTCCTCCGGGACCGCCGGGTTCAGGTGGTGGCACACCATCAGCATGTCGAGGTGTTCCTCGGCGGTGTTGACGGTGTACGGCCGGGTCGGGTTGGTCGAGCTGGGCAGCACGTGCGGCTCGGAGACCACGGTCATGATGTCCGGCGCGTGCCCGCCGCCGGCGCCCTCGGTGTGGTAGGCGTGGATGCCCCGGCCGGCGATCGCGGCGAGCGTGTCGCCGACGAATCCGGCCTCGTTGAGGGTGTCGGTGTGTATGGCGACCTGGATGCCGGTGCGCTCGGCGACGGTCAGGGACGCGTCGATGACCGCCGGGGTGGAGCCCCAGTCCTCGTGGAGCTTCAGGCCCAGGGCGCCGCCGCGGATCTGGGAGAGCATCGCCTCGTGCGAGACGGTGTTGCCCTTGCCGAGGAAGCCGATGTTGAGCGGGTACTGCTCCATCGCCTCCAGCATCCGGGCCAGGTGCCAGGGGCCCGGCGTCACGGTGGTCGCCTTGGAGCCCTCGGCGGGCCCGGTGCCGCCGCCGACCAGAGTGGTGATGCCGGCGGAGAGCGCCTCGTCGGCGATCTGCGGGCAGATGAAGTGGACGTGCGCGTCGATGGCGCCGGCCGTGAGGATCCGTCCGTTGCCGGCGATGACCTCGGTCTCCGGACCGATGACCAGGTCCGGATGCACCCCGTCCATCGTGTCCGGGTTGCCCGCCTTGCCGATGCCGGTGATCCGTCCGTCGCGGATGCCGACGTCGGCCTTGACGATCCCCCAGTGGTCGACGATGACGACACCGGTGATGACCGTGTCGGGGGTGCCTTCGGCGCGCGTGGCCCGCGACTGGCCCATGGACTCGCGGATGACCTTGCCGCCGCCGAAGACCGCCTCGTCGCCGGCGAGGCCGGGACCGCCGGAGCGGTCCTCCTCGATCTCGATCAGCAGGTCCGTGTCGGCGAGCCGGATGCGGTCGCCGGTGGTGGGTCCGAACAGGTCGGCGTAGGCGGCACGGGAGATCTCAGGCATCGAGCGCACCTCCGGTCTCCCCGCGCAGCCCGGGCACGATCCGGGCGCCGGCGAGGGGCACGAGTTCGACGTCGACCGGGATGCCGGGCTCGAAGCGCACGGCGGTGCCGGCGGCGATGTTCAGCCGCGTGCCGCGCGCGGCGGCCCGGTCGAACTCCAGGCCGGGGTTGGCCTCGGCGAAGTGGTAGTGGGAGCCGACCTGGACGGGCCGGTCGGCGGCGTTGAGGACGGTCAGCCGGGTGACCTCGCGGCCCTCGTTGTAGACGACCGGGCCGTCCGCGAAAAGAACCTCTCCGGGAATCATCGCGGCCCCCTCAGATGATCGGCTCGTGGACGGTGACGAGCTTGGTGCCGTCCGGGAAGGTGGCCTCGACCTGAACGTCGTGAATCATCTCTGGGACGCCGTCCATGACGTCGTCCCTGGTCAGGAGCTTACGGCCGGAGGACATCAGCTCGGCGACCGTGCGGCCGTCCCGCGCGCCCTCGAGGAGGTGCGACGTGATGAGGGCGACCGCCTCCGGGTGGTTGAGCCTGAGCCCACGGGCCCTGCGCTTCCCGGCCACGTCGGCCGCCACATGGATCAGCAGCCTCTCTTGCTCGTGCGGGGTCAGTTGCACGTCCCACCTCACAGTCCTTGCTCCGGACCGTGCGGGGTCCGGTTGCCGCAGCCACCACGACGGGATAGGTGTAACACACAGACAAATTCGCCCGACGGTGATGAATGCGGGCAGAAAAACCCCTGGTGGCGTGGATCGGCAGGCTAGTTCGCCGGAGTTTCAGCGACGTTAACCAGACCTTGATCAACGTATGACTGCGCGATGGGCCCGCACATACCCGGCTACGAGACGCCGGGCCTCCGGTGCTCCGCCGCGATCCCGAACCGCTGCTGCTCCCGGGTCGGGGGCGCGGCCTCGCGGACCCCGGTCACCGAGGTGACCACCTGCTGCTCCCCGGCCGGCTCGTCGAGGGCGTCGAGCCGCTCCAGGTCGGCGGCCGAGACCAGTGCGACCAACGGCTTGCCGTGCCGCGTCACGACGACGCGCTCACCGCCGTACACCACCCGGTTGATCAGGTCGGCGAGCTCAGCCCTGGCTTGCGTCACCGGAATCTCATAGGCCATGCCCCTAGCTTACGGGGCGTCCATGAGGTCCAGGAGGTCCATGGAATACGGAGAAAGTCCAGGTCAGTACGGTGGTGGCCGTCGCCTCATCGGTACTCCGTGAGATATGTGCAAGACGACGGCGGGTGCGCCACCCCGTTCACGACTCCCCTGTGGCCGAGTCGTCGCCGGCCAGCACGATGGGCCGCACCTGTTGGCGCGTGTACCCCGTCGCCCCACGGTCCGCTGTGCTCAACCTTCTCCTGACCCCTCGCAAGGCCTGGACCGTGCACGACCTGATCGGCACCCTCGTCGACACCGCCGCCGACTCCATCCACTCCGTCGCCCCGGCCGAGACGCCGGCCGCCGAGGAGATCACCGCGCTGGACCCGGCCGACGTCTCCACCGTCGACGACATGCCGGAGACCGACACCATCGAGGCCACCGCCGTCGAGTTCGAGCGAGCCAGCGAGCAGGCCCGCCGCGCCGACCGCGGCAAGCGCGTCGGCCATGGGGCGGTCCGTGGGGACCGCCCCATGGCCGCATACGGGAGTCCGGAGGGCCCGTGGTGCAGGGCCCCGACTTCCGCTGCTGTCAGACGCCGCCGTTGTACGGGCTGGGGATGAAGCAGAAGTCGATGTGGCTGAGGCCGAAGAACTTGCTGCCGTTCGGGCCTGCGCCGAGGGGGGCATGGAGGGCGGTGTCGGCCGAGACACCGTTGGGGAAGCCGTGGGCCGCGTCGTAGTTGTACAGGTTCTGGTTCGGGCCACCCTTGACGAAGACCTGACGAGCAGCGGTGCTGCCGTTGATCGTGAAGTCGAACGTCTGGTTGTCCGAGCCGTGGATGGTGAGGGTGAGCGTCCCGTCACCGGGGATGTTGATGTTCGTCGATCCCTCGCTGAACGGTTCGTTGACCCTCAGCGCGGTCGATCCGTCGGGACACACGGGATCCCCGCCCGGGAAGGGTACTTCGACAGGCTGCACGCCCGCGCCACTCGGCGCTCCCGCCTGCGCCAGCGCGGGGCTGGCAGCGACGCCGAGGGCCACTACGGCGGTCAGGCCGGCGCCCATGAGCCGGGCTCCCCAGTGCGCGCACCGGGACTGTGTCCTTGATCGAGTGGCTACTTGCATGACGAGCGCCCCTCCTTGTTTCGAGGGTGTACGAGGTCCGGCCCCGCGAGATCCCGCGCCTATTCGATTCGAGGTTTCGAATCCTGCACATTTGTCCGGCGACAGGGTGCCTCGAAATATGCCCGACCGCACCGTCCCGCAACTTCACGACTCGTCACTCGTAGTCCATATGAGCTTCATAACGTGCCGGAAAGGTGATTCGGCGCCAGTTCACAGAGCTGCTGTGACGTGCCCCACGTGCTCTTGTCGTGGCAGGAGGGCGCACCTGTGTCCGGTCATGAACAGCGTGGGGACGGCCGCGCTTCCGCTTGATCCGCAGGCGGACATCGGGCGCCGAGCCCGGGTGACCTGTCCGAACTGCGCCTGCGGTGCACCTCGTGCACCCACATCCGGAACCTTGAGACGGGCTTCGGCTCCACCCGTATCCGTTGGACACACACGACCGGCGCCCTGCCACGACAGTGAGGAGACGAGGCGGCGCGTGCGTCGTGCGCCGTGCGCCTGTGCCGACGTGCCGGTGCGGTCGTTGCCCCCGGGAGGGATGACGGCCACCGTGGACAGGTGATTCTCGTTCCGGGCTGGATGTGGAAACGGGGGGCGGTGAGCCGGGGTGCCTGTGCCGGCTTCGCCACCGGGGTCTTCTTCGGGGCTTTCGTTCTCGTCGAGGCCCGGTCGTGGGCGGGCACCGTCGTGGTCTTCGTGGCGCTGAGTCTCTTCTACGGAGCCCGGGTGGCGCGCCGGATGGAAAGGGCCTGGCCTGGCGCCAAGGGTCTGAGCGGCGCCGATCGAGCAGCGGTGGTGCGCGCCACCCGGCGTGGTGAGGCCATCGGCGATCCCCGGCTGGCATCCTCGGTCGTGGAGTACGCCGGCGCCCTGCGCCGGATCGCCGAGGAGGACCGGCTGCGCCGCTGGGTCGTCCTGCTCGTCACCGCGCTCACGGTCGTTCTCGCCGTGTACGACACCGTGACGGGCTCCACCGGCGAGACCATCGCCTCGTGGCTGGTGGTCGCGCTCTTCCTGGCCGATCTGCTGTGGTGGCCCCGCAGACGAGACCGTCTCCTTGCCAGGG
Organism: Streptomyces sp. NPDC005728; assembly: GCF_040630895.1. Classification (NCBI taxonomy): domain Bacteria; kingdom Bacillati; phylum Actinomycetota; class Actinomycetes; order Kitasatosporales; family Streptomycetaceae; genus Streptomyces; species Streptomyces sp. NPDC005728. Next base: position 70,779 of record NZ_JBEXYL010000012.1, on the reverse strand, counting down.
CCGATCGGGCAGAGGCTGCTCTCGACCAGCTGGGCTGAGCGTCGTAGTTCCGCGCGCTTCGTCCCCGACCGGACGACCCGGGAGTCCAGTTCGGACAGTCGGGCGCGCAGCGCCTCGGGGATGCCGGGGCAGGGGGTGAGGGCGGGGCCGTTGTCGTCGGGCGGCCGTGCAGGTCAGTCCAACCACCCGGCAGCGGAGGCGACATGGCGCTCAGGTTCCTCGGCACCACCGGCGACGGCGGCGACTGCCCGACCCTCGACGAGATCGCGGGCACCGACGAGATCCTCGTCCAGGGCGACCGCGAGACCAACCCGGAGCACCAAGTACAGCTGCGGGACGTGAAGCCGTCCGAGACGTTCGTCCGCGTCCCCCGCAGCCTGCTCACCTGGTACGCCCCGAACGCACCAGCGCCGGAACTGCAGCCGTCGTTCTCGATCTCCCACCTGTCCCGCGAGTTCCGGCACACCGCCTGGCGGCTTGAGACCCGACGTGGCTACGCCTCCGACCGCAACAGCGCCAAGTGGGCACGCCGGCAGGCCGGCGAGGACATCACCCAGGACCCGGCCAGCACGTGGCGGGAAAGCGTTGCCGAGCGGACGGCCGCCGGGAAGCGGTTCGAGCGCCTGCGCCGACTACGACCTCTGGCTCTTCGACAGACGCCTCAGTCGCCCGGTTCGCGTTCGACGAGGACGACATCATCCTCGGCGTGTACATCACCGAAGAGCCAGCCGAGGTGCTCGCCGCCCGCCAGGACCGAGACGCTGCCTGGCATCACGCTGTGCCTACGCAGGAGTTCGCCCGGCAGGTATCGACCGTGTGACCACCGACTTCCAGACGGCCCGTGAAGCCCTCGGTGCCCGGCTGCGCGAGCTGCGTGCCGAGGCCGCCTTCCGGCACCCGCACGGCAGGCTCTGATCGCCTTCAAGGCCCTGCAGGAGATCGAGCAGATGTCCCCGGGTGGCTACTACTTGCCGTCCGGCCACATGTTCGTCGACCACCTCGGGCAGCCGCTGACGACACGTCATCTGCGCGAGAGCGCCCACTCCCTGATGCGATCACTCGGGATGCGACAGGTGCGGCTGCACGACGCTCGTCACAACTGTCTGACGTTCCTGGCGGTCAACGGGTTCGAGGACGTCGTCCTCGCGGCGTGGGCGGGGCACGTGAGCCCGTCGTTCACGAAGCGCGTCTACGTCCGTCCGGGCCCGGAGGATCTACGGGCGGCTTCCGAACACCTGACGGTCCTCTTGGGCTTCGGTGACGAATCCGCGACCTGAGCGCCGTGTGAGAAATCGTGAGAAATCAACCCTCGCTGACGCCGAAAAGGCGCCTCTGAGCTGCTACTTCCTCGCAATCACCAGAATGCGTCCGCCCCTAAGGTCACGTACATCCTGTACATTTTTTACAGAAGCGAGGCCGACCGAGGCCCTGTCGCTGAGGAGGGGTATGCCCATGACCCGACCGTCCGCCCGTCACGTCCTGCCCGAGTTCACCGAGCGCACGAGCACGGGCCACCGCACCCTGGATCCCTACTCGAAGCTGTTCGAGAACCGGATCGTCTTCCTCGGGACACCGCTCGACGACACGGCGGCGACCGATGTGATCACGCAGTTCATGCACCTCGAACACGCCGCCCCGGACCGGCCCGTCACGCTGTACCTCAACTCCCCGGGCGGCTCGTTCAGCGCGATGACGGCGGTCTACGACACGATGCGGTACGTCAGTTGCGACGTGGAGACCTACTGCCTGGGCCAGGCCGCCTCGGCCGCAGCGGTCCTGCTCGCGGCCGGGACGCCGGGCAGGCGGTTCATCCTGCCCGGCGCGCGCGTGGTGCTGGAGCAGCCCGCACTGCCCGAGCCGGCGCAGGGACAGCCCAGCGACCTCGTCATCCAGGCCGATGAGCTGACCCGGATGCGCACACTGATGGAGGAGATGCTGGCCCGGCACACCGGGCGCGGCGTCGAGCAGGTCCACCAGGACCTGGAGCGGGACCTGGTGCTGGACGCGCCGGGCGCCCTCGCTTACGGACTGGTGGACGGCGTCGTCCCGAGCCGCGGGGCCACCCCCGGCACCCACGCGGGGTGAGCCGTCGATGCTGCCACCGGAACTTCCTCCGCTGCCCGCACTGACGCGTGCCGAGGGCGAGTTGATCGACCGTTACCTGGAGGCGGTCGACCTGCTGGGCCGGATCAACCCGGCGCAGACCGGGGACACCTACCGCGGGCTGCGCGCGGCGCAGGCCCTGGTGCGCAAGGCGGCCGAACTACGGGACGCGCTCGCCCTGATGCACCACCGGGGCGAGACGGAGCTGCACGGGGACACGCTGGCACGGGCGTTGAGGGTGCTCGACGGAGAGCGCCGTACCGCTCGCGTCGTGCTCCCGCCGGACTGCGTCGGCTGACCCGGACGCACGTCCGGCCCGGCGGGACCCACCTGTCGACACACCGTCCGGGCCGGAGCTGAAACGGTCCGAACGGTGTACCCCCGGCCGGCGTATCTTCAGATTTTTTTCCGGGCCTCCCGGCTTGCGCAGCACGCGCTTTCCGGGTCCGGGCGGAAGTGCTCCGCCCCAGGTCGGGGGCTACGTACGAGATCTGACGGTGACTCGAACAGAGCAGTGTCCACCCGAACGGGTGAGTGGTGAGTAACGCCACAAACTCCCGATTCCGTTGGGATTTTCCGACCGGCGTGAGTCAAGATCCCTGACTGACGACAAGCCCCCGCCACAGCGGCGGGGCGATCCGGGCGGACGCCGAGTCCTGCCGCCGCGCGGATGACCGGTCGACAGGAGTGGATCGGCAGGAGTGGAGGACCCGAGCAAGACGGGTCGCCGGGACGAACGTTCGTCACAGACGGGCGGTCGTGCCGAGCAGCCCTTGGGGTGAAGCCGCGGCAACGCGGCCGGGCAACTTCGCCAGCCCGAATCCGACAGGTCATCCTTCACAGGCGGCTGACGAAGGGTTGCGCATGACTGCGCTCAATCGTGTCCCGTCGCTCATGGCCCGGGCCGGTACGGCCTCGGCCCTCACCCTCGCCGCCGTGGGCGGCTCGATCGCGGTACCGGGGCTCGCCACCGACGCCTCGGCCGCCACCATAGGGACCAAGGCACTGCAGATCGCGGCCTCCAAGAAGGGTGCCCCGTACGCGTGGGGCGCCACCGGGCCGCGCAGGTTCGACTGCTCGGGGCTGACGCTCTACTCGTTCAAGAAGGCGGGCAAGAAGCTGCCGCGTACGGCCGCCCAGCAGTACAACAAGACGCACCACATCTCGGCCGGCAACCGCAAGGCCGGCGACCTGGTGTTCTTCCACTCGGGGTCCAGCGTCTACCACGTCGGCATCTACGCCGGTAAGGGCAAGATCTGGCACGCCCCGAAGACCGGGTCCGTGGTGCGGCTGGAGAAGATCTGGAGCAGGAGCGTCTGGTACGGCCGGGTCAGCTGACCCGGACTCAGGGCAGGAGCGGCTCCAGCAACAGGGCCGCTCCGAGGACCGTCAGCGCCACCCCGGTGCCCGTCTGCAGCATGCGGGCGGCCCGGGGACGGCGCAGCCACCTGCCGAGCCGGTCCACCAGCAGGGCCACCATCTGGAACCACACCAGCGCCAGCGCGCAGACGATCAGCGCGAGCAACAGCGTCCTGGGCAGTGCGGAACCGCCGGACGGCACGAACTGGGGAAGCAGGCTGAGGAAGGTCAGCGAGGCCTTCGGGTTGAGGACGTTGGTGACGAAGCCCTGCCGCAGCGGGTGCGCGGCCGACGGCGCCGCCTCGGCGGAACCGCCGGCGGGCCGCCGCAGCGACCACAGGGTCCGCACGCCCAGCTGCAGCACATAGGCGCCGCCCGCGAGTTGCAGCGCGCGGAACAGCGCGGGTACGGCGACCAGCACGGCCGCGACCCCGGCCACCGCCAGCGTGGTGTGCACCAGGAGACCGCCCGCGATACCGAGCCCGCAGACCGCGCCGGCCCGGCGGGAGACCAGGGCATTGCGTACGACCACCGTGAAGTCGGCGCCCGGCATGGCGACGAGTCCGGCGGCGATCACGGTGAAGGCGATGAGCTGTCCGTCCATGCGGCCAGCGTGCACGGAGAGAGCCTTCAGCAGGTATTTCGAATGAGAAGGGTCTGCCTTAAGCAGTGCTTTAGGCTGGCCTCATGTACGACCCCACCCGGCTGGCCGCCCTGGTCGCCGTAGCGGAGGCGGGTTCCATCACACGGGCCGCCGACCGGCTCGGTTACACGCCGCCCGCTCTCTCCCAGCAGCTGGCCAAGCTGGAGCGGGAGGCCGGCACGACACTGCTGGTACGGCACCACCGCGGGGCCCGGCTGACCGAGGCGGGCCAGGTGCTGGTGGCGCGGGCCCGGCGAGTACTGGACGAGCTGGAGCAGGCCCGGCACGAACTGGCCCGGCTGACCGGCCTCTCGGGCGGGGTGCTGCGGCTCGGCACCTTCCCGACCGCGGGCGTCCATCTGCTGCCGCCGGCGCTGAGCGCGTTCCGCCGGGCGCACCCGGATGTCGAGCTGTCGGTCGCGGACTACGATCCGCCGACCGGGGTCGGCGCGGTGGCGGCCGGCGAGGTGGACCTGGCGCTGACCCACGCCTACCACCCGGGCGAGGCCGCCCCGGTACCGGCCTCGGTCGCGCTGGAGCCGGTCCTGGTGGAGGAGCTGGTGCTGGTGACGGCCCCGGGCCACGCCCTGAGCAGTGCCTCGTCCCGGCTGCCGCTGGAGGAGCTGGCCGGGCAGCCGCTGATCAGCATGGCGCCGCACCATCCGGCCCGGCGGGAGGTGGAGGCGCTGCTCGCCGAGGCTGGCGCCACCGCGGCGCTGCTCGTGCCGACGCCGGGGTACGCGGTGGTGTGCGCACTGGTCAGCGCCGGGCTCGGGGTGGCCGTCGTACCGGAGATGGTCGCGCGGACCGCGGTCACTCCGGTCGGGGTGCGGCCGCTGGAGCCGGGGCGGCTGCGCCGTACGATCTCGGTCGCCTACCGGGCCGACGAGGTCGCTCCGGCGGCGGAGGCGTTCCGGGCCCTGCTGCACGGCGCGTTCGGCCGGGCGCAGCGGACGCCGGTGCGTCAGCTCCCGTCTCCTTGACCCGTCGCCCGGCCGGGTGGGCTTGGCTCCGCTGCCGTGATGGCGAAGAAGACCGGGGTCGGAACTGCTGGTCGACCTGCGGCGCGGGCTAGGGCCTGTCCGGCGGAAAAGGCCGGCTTCAGCCGACGGTGCCTCAGCAGCGCATGATCCGCCGGACAGGTCCTAGGGCTCCTGGCCTGCCGGGACCGGTTCGGCCGGGATGGTCCAGGGGAGTTCGATGGAGACCGTCTTGCCGCCTTCGCGGGTGGGGCGGACGCGGAGCTTGCCGCCGCACTCGGCGGTGAGCCAGCGGATGATGACCATGCCGCGCCCGTTGTCCTGCTGGACGGCCGCGGGCAGTCTCTTCGGAAAGCGCGGATGACTGTCCGTGACGCCGATGCGCAGGTGTTCGTCATGGTGCAGCGCGATGTCGACCGTGAAGGTGGGTGACTGCCCGAAAGTGTGCTGTACGGCGTTGGTGGCGAGTTCGGAGACGATCAGCCGCACGGTGTCGGCCACGTCGGTGTCCGACGGGAGGCCCCACTCCGCGAGGGTCCCCACCACGTAGGAGCGGGCGGCGGAGACCGAGGCGGGATCGCTCGGCAGAGTGACGGATGCTTCCAGATGGTCTGCCATGGCGACGTCGTCCCTTTCCCACGGGACCGCAGTCCGACGAGGAGCGGATGGTTCGAGTACGGTCCCGGACTGGTGCTTCGTCGCCAGACTGCCATCACCGGGCCGGTCGGGGGAGCGATCCACCAGGATATGCATATATCTGTCGCTCAAAGCGGTGAACTCTGCGACGGGAGACCGTATTTGGGCGGCCCGGAAGGAGTAAGGAGTACCCATGCAGAACGGTCCCGCGGTGCGGCGCCGCAAACTGGGCGCCGAACTGCGCGCGCTGCGCACCGGTGCGGGGTTCACCAGTGGTGAGGCGGCCCGTCTGGTGGGCTGGCACCAGTCGAAGGTCAGCCGCATCGAGACCGGCGCCAGCGGGGTGAAACCGGCCGATGTGCGGTTACTCCTCGACGCCTACGGGGTGCGGGACGGACAACCGCGCGAGTTGCTGCTGATGTTGGCGGGCTCCGAGGAGGCGGGCGGCCGCAGCCGCTGGTGGCACGCCTACCGTGGGATCCTGCCGCCCACCTATCGCGACTTCATCAGCCTGGAGTCGCAGGCCAGCGGGATGCGCACCCTGGAGACCACGGTGGTCCCCGGTCTCCTGCAGACGCCCGAGTACGCCCGCGCCGTGACCCGGGCGGCCCTGGAGGGGGTGGACGAGGAGCGTCTGGACGCGCTGGTGGAGGTGCGCCTGGCCAGGCAGGACGTGCTGCGCTCCGATCCACCGCTGGAGCTGTCCGCGGTACTGGACGAGGCGGTGCTCCGGCGCGAGACCGGCGGGCCCGAGGTGATGGCGCGGCAGCTGAAGCGGCTGGTCGAGGCCGCCCGTCTGCCCCAAGTGCGGCTCCAGGTACTGCCGTTCGCCACGGGAGCGCATGTCGGCCTCACGGGGCCTTTCGTTATCTTCTCATTTCCGAGCACTTCTGATCTGGATGTGGTTGTTCTCGACCAGTTGACGAGTAGCCTCTATCTGGAACGGAAAGAAGACCTCAAGGCTTACCTGGAGGCCTTCAACACCCTTCAGATCCACGCCCTTTCACCCGAGGACTCGTTGGATTACATCGCCGGGATAGGTGACGGCGCGTAAGGAGGCACCATGTCAGCACTGCCTCGGAACGTCCCTGCCAGTACCGATCTGTACGACGTGCCATGGCTGCGCAGCAGCTACAGCACGGGAGCGAACAACTGCGTGGAGACGGCCCGGCCGTACTCCGGCCCCGGGGCCGGACTGCTCGCCGTGCGCGACTCCAAGCAGCCGGCCGGACCCGCACTGCTCTTCTCCCCCGAGAGCTGGGCGGGCTTCATGACCACGCTGCGGTGATCCCCTCCCCCTCCGATCCGACCGACCCCTACTGATCAGATCCGATCACTTTCGTGCGATACCCGGCCGTGTCACGCCGACTCATGGTCGCGTTTCGCCGATCACACGTACAGCGCGTTCGATCTCGGCCCCGGAGAGGTCCGCGCGGGCGGTCAGCCTCAGCCGTGAGATGCCGTCGGGCACGGAAGGAGGACGGAAACAGCCCACGGCCAGTCCTGCCGTACGGCAGTCGGCCGCCCAGCGCACGGCCTGCTCCGGGGACGGAGCCCGCACCGAGACCACCGCGGCGTCCGGACGTACCGCCTCCAGACCCGCGGCGGTCAGGCGTGCGTGCAGCTCGGCGGCGACCGCGCGGGCCCGTTCGGCTCGTGCCGGTTCGCGTCGCAGCAGCCGTAGCGCCGCGAGCGCCGCGCCGGCGGCCGCGGGAGCCAGGCCCGTGTCGAAGATGAACGTCCGGGCCGCGTTGACCAGGTGGTCGATCACTCTGGCCGGACCCAGCACCACCCCGCCCTGGCTGCCCAGCGACTTGGACAGCGTGGCCGTGACGACCACGTCCTCGGCGCCCGCGAGCCCGGCCGCGTGCGGCGCGCCCCGGCCGCCGTCGCCCAGCACGCCGAGGCCGTGGGCGTCGTCCACGACCAGCCCCGCGCCGTGCGCCCGGCACGCCTCGGCCAGTGCGGCCAGCGGCGCCGCGTCACCGTCGACGGAGAACACGGTGTCGGAGACGACGATCGCGTCCCCCTCGTGCGTGCCGAGCGCCTTGTGCACGGCCTCCGGATCGGCGTGCCCGACCACCTGGGTGGTGCCCCGGGCGAGCCGGCAGCCGTCGATGAGCGAGGCGTGGTTGCCCGCGTCGGACACGATCAGGGAGCCGTGCGGGCCGAGCACGGTGACCGCGGCAAGGTTGGCGGCGTAGCCGGAGGAGAAGACCAGGGCCGCCTCGACACCGCAGAAGTCCGCCAGCTCGCGCTCCAGCGCCGTGTGCAGCTCGGTGGTGCCGGTGACCAGCCGGGAGCCGGTCGAGCCACCGCCCCAGGTCCGGGCCGCCCCGGCCGCCCCTTCGACGACCTCGGGGTGGTGGGCGAGGCCCAGGTAGTCGTTGCTCGCGAGGTCCAGCAGCGGCGAGTCGGCGGGGCGCGGGCGCAACGTCCGTACGAGTCCTGCGCGGCGGCGCGCCTCGGCCTGCTCGTCGATCCAGCCGAACGCCATGGGTCCTCCGGGGCTTTTGTAGGTAGCGGACAGACACTAGCCGCACGACCCGCCGCCCACGGTGTGGCAATACCCACACGTCGATCTGCCAGTGTTGTGCAAACTCTCCTTGGCCCGAGACGGCCACGTAGGACAGGATCGGCTCCCATGGACCTGCTGAACACGCTGGTGGACAAGGGGCTTCGGCGCGAGCTGCCGACCCGCGAAGAAGCACTCGCCGTACTCGCCACCTCCGATGACGACCTGCTCGATGTGGTGGCCGCGGCCGGCAAGGTGCGCCGGCACTGGTTCGGCCGGCGCGTGAAACTCAACTACCTGGTCAACCTCAAGTCCGGCCTGTGCCCGGAGGACTGCTCCTACTGTTCCCAGCGGCTCGGCTCCAAGGCCGACATCCTCAAGTACACCTGGATCAAGCCCGACGAGGCCTCCCAGGCGGCCGCGGCGGGCCTGGCCGGAGGGGCCAAGCGGGTCTGCCTGGTGGCCAGCGGGCGCGGCCCGACGGACCGGGACGTGGACCGGGTCTCCCAGACCATCAAGGCGATCAAGGACCAGAACGAGGGCGTCGAGGTGTGCGCCTGCCTCGGTCTGCTCTCCGAGGGCCAGGCCGAACGGCTGCGCGAGGCGGGCGCGGACGCCTACAACCACAACCTGAACACCTCCGAGGCCACCTACGGGGACATCACCAGCACCCACACGTACGCCGACCGGGTGGACACGGTGCAGAAGGCGCACTCGGCCGGTCTCTCCGCCTGCTCGGGTCTGATCGCCGGTATGGGCGAGACCGACGAGGACCTGGTGGACGTGGTCTTCTCGCTGCGCGAGCTGGACCCGGACTCCGTTCCGGTGAACTTCCTCATCCCGATGGAGGGCACCCCGCTCTCCCAGGAGTGGAATCTCACCCCGCAGCGCTGTCTGCGCATCCTCGCGATGGTCCGCTTCGTCTGCCCGGACGTGGAGGTGCGCATCGCGGGCGGCCGCGAGGTCCACCTGCGCACGATGCAGCCCCTCGCCCTGCACCTGGCCAACTCGATCTTCCTCGGCGACTACCTGACCAGCGAGGGCCAGGCCGGCAAGACCGACCTGGAGCTGATCGCGGACGCCGGCTTCGAGGTGGAGGGCGCCGACCAGGTGACGCTGCCGGAGCACCGGGCGGACGCCGTCGCGGGCGGGTGCGGGTCGCACGAGAGCGCCGGGTGCGGATCCGTCTGCGGCTCGCACGAGGGAGCGGACGTGTGCGGTACGGCCGCGGCGCCCGCCGTCAACGAGCCGCGCACCGACCTCGTAGCCGTCCGCCGCCGGGGCGCCGGAACGGATCTCGCGCCCAATGCCTGACCCGTCCGGCCTGAGCGTGCCCGAGCTGCTGGAGCTGGACCGGCGACACGTGTGGCATCCGTACGGTCCGATGCCCGGGCGGGTCGAACCGCTCGTCGTGGAGTCGGCGAGCGGGGTCCGGCTGCGGCTGGCCGACGGCTCGGGCGAACTCGTCGACGGCATGTCCTCGTGGTGGTCGGCGATCCACGGCTACAACCACCCGGTCCTCAACGAGGCGGCGCGCGAGCAGCTGGGGCGGATGAGCCATGTGATGTTCGGCGGGCTCACTCACGAGCCCGCGGTACGCCTCGCGAAGCTCCTTGTCGACATGTCACCCGACGGTCTGGAGCATGTGTTCCTGGCCGACTCCGGGTCGGTGTCGGTCGAGGTCGCCGTGAAGATGTGCCTGCAGTACTGGCGCTCGCTCGGCCGCCCCGCGAAGCAGCGGCTGCTGACCTGGCGGGGCGGCTACCACGGCGACACCTGGCAGCCGATGTCGGTGTGCGACCCCGACGGCGGGATGCACGAGCTGTGGACCGGCGTGCTCCAGCGCCAGGTGTTCGCCGAGGCGCCGCCGGTGGAGTACGAGGAGTCGTACGCCGACCATCTGCGCGAGCTGATCGGGCGGCATGCCGATGAGCTGGCCGCGGTGATCGTGGAGCCGGTGGTGCAGGGCGCGGGCGGGATGCGGTTCCACTCCCCCGCCTATCTGCGGGTGCTGCGCGAGGCGTGCGACGCGCATGACGTGCTGCTGGTCTTCGACGAGATCGCCACCGGCTTCGGGCGCACGGGTGCGCTGTTCGCTGCGGAGCACGCGGGCGTCGCTCCGGACGTGATGTGCGTGGGGAAGGCGCTGACCGGCGGCTACCTGACGATGGCGGCCACGCTCTGTACCGCGCGGGTGGCCGACGGGATCTCGCGGGGCGATGTGCCGGTGCTCGCGCACGGGCCGACGTTCATGGGCAATCCGCTGGCGGCGGCCGTGGCCTGTGCCTCTCTCGAACTGCTCCTCGGACAGGACTGGCGGTCGGAGATCGGGCGGATCGAGGCGGGCCTGCGTGCGGGACTCGCGCCGGCCGCGGACCTGCCGGGCGTGAAGGACGTCCGGGTGCTGGGCGCCATCGGGGTGGTCCAGCTCGACCACGAGGTGGACATGGCCGCGGCCACCCGGGCCGCCGTGCGGGAGGGCGTGTGGCTGCGCCCGTTCCGCGACCTGGTCTATACGATGCCGCCGTACGTCACCGGGGACGCGGACGTGGCACGGATCGCACGCGCGGTGTGCGCCGCGGCACGGGAGGGATGAGATGCCGGTACTGGTGATCACGGGCACGGGCACCGAGGTCGGGAAGACGGTCACGACCGCGGCCGTCGCCGCGACGGCCCTCGCGGCCGGGCGTTCGGTGGCCGTGCTGAAGGCCGCACAGACGGGGGTACGGCCGGACGAGCGCGGTGACGCGGACGAGGTCGCCCGGCTCGCGGGTCCGGTGACGGCCACCGAGCTGGCCCGCTATCCGGAGCCGTTGGCACCGGGTACGGCCGCTCGGCGGGCCCGGATGGCCCCGGTGCATCCGCACGAGGTGGCCGAGGCCGCGGCCAAGCTGGCGACCGAGCACGATCTGGTGCTGGTCGAGGGGGCGGGCGGGCTGCTCGTCCGGTTCGACGCGGCGGGCGGGACCCTGGCGGACGCGGCCCGGCTCCTGAACGCGCCGGTGCTGGTCGTCGCCGCCGCGGGCCTCGGCACCCTGAACACCACGGAACTGACGGCGCGTGAACTGCGGTCGCGGGACCTGGAGTTGGCCGGCGTGGTGATCGGGAGCTGGCCCGACGCCCCCGACCTCGCCTCCCGCTGCAACGTCATGGACCTCCCGGAGGTCGCCGGCGCCCCCCTGCTCGGTGCGCTGCCCGCCGGGGCGGGTGCGCTCCCGCCCGCCGGCTTCCGCGCGGCGGCACCGGGCTGGCTGGCGCCCCGCCTGGACGGGACCTGGGACGCGGAGGCGTTCCGAATCCGACAGGCACCCTGACGGAGTTCTGACCTGGGACGACAGAGCCTGCCCAAGGCTTCTGCCGTCCCGGCAGGAAGGCGCGCTCCACCCGGGCACACGGATCATGCCGCCGTGTCGTTCGATTCCTGGCGCACCGGACGCCCTGTGTCGGGCGGCGGTGTCAGCGCTCGTCCGTCGCGCGCTGCGGCACCGGCCCGGCGGCGGCTGCGGCGCCGGGCGAGTGCATCGTACTGGTCAGCGACCCGGGCGGAGATCTCCCGCCGGTGTTCCAGCATGACGTCCTGCCTCACCGCGGTGAGCGTCCCTGCATGTACGGCTGCGTGGTTTCCGGTGATTGAGATACGTACGCAGGGCCGACAGGGATTCAGTGGTTGTCCGTGGCCTCGCCCTGGGGGCCGTCGAGCAGCCGTACCAGTTCGATCCGTGAGCGGATGCCCAGGCGGGCGAAGACTCCGCGCAGGTGGTGGTCGACGGTGCGGGGGCTGAGCGCCAGCCGGCCGGCGATCTCGCGGTTGGTGGCGCCCTCGGCGGCCATGCGGGCGACCGCCAGCTGCTGGGCCGTGAGCAGGGCGTCGGGGTATCCGGCGGCGGGTGCGGACACCGGGGCGCCGAGGGCACGGAGTTCCGCCCGGGCCTGGGCCGCGCAGTGCGGGGCGCCGAAGGACTCGAAGGCCTCCAGCGCGCTGTGCAGCCGGTCGCGGGCCTCGGCGCGGTGCCGCAGCCTGCGCAGGGCGCTCGCGAACAGCAGCTCCGTGCGGGCGCGTTCGAGGTCGCGGGTGCCCCGGGCGTGCAGGTCGAGGGCGGTGCGGTAGTGCTCGACGGCCTCGGTGCCGGGTGCGAGCAGGGCCCGGCATCGGGCGCTGAGAGCGAGGTCGTCGGGGCTGCCCACGACGCCGGCCCAGCGCTCGTAGTCCGCGTGGGCGGCGCGGGCCACCCGGGTGTCGCCGGTGCGGACGGCGGCCTCCACATAGTGCGGGGCGGCCAGGTGCCGGATGGCGCGGTGGCCGTGTCCGGGGCCGAATCCGGCGAGGGCGCGCAGCCGGGCCGCCGCGGCGGGGAAGCGGCCGGCGGCGAGGTCGAGGAAGGCCTGCGCCCACTGGGCGAGGGCGGCGGGCAGACCGAGACCGCGGGCGAGGGCATGCGCCCGAGCGGCCGCCGCGCGCTCCCGGCAGGCCTGCTCGTCGCCGGTGACGGCGGCGAACATGGCGAGCGCCGCCTGGAGATGGCAGGCACCGTTGTCCTGCCCGGTGGCATACGCCTGCCGCAGCGCCTCCTGGGCGGCGGCCTCGGCGACACGGGTGCGTCCGGTCCAGAAGTCGGTGTACACCCGGAACTCCAGGGCCTGGGTCTCGGTCGCGGGGGTGCCGCCGGCCCGGGCCGAGGCGGCGGCGCGCAAGGTCGCGGTGGCGGCACGGGTGTGGTCACCGAGCAGCAGGGCGGCCATGCCGACCTGGAGGTGGAGTGCGGGGGTGTCGCCGGGCGCGTGCGGGGTGGGCGTGGTGCTGGGATCGTGGCGGCCCGCCGTCGCCCGAAGGTGGTCGCCGGCCTTCTCGTAGTCGCCCTCGACCGCCGCCGCGAGGCCGGACAGGATGCCCGGTGGCGGGATGCCCCGGCGGTGGGCGAGTGCGCAGGCTTCGTGGCAGCGTCTCAGGTCACCGGTGTAGACGGCCGCGTCGGCGGCCAGGGCCAGTAACCGGACGAATTCAGCAGGGCGTTGCTGGTGGGCTGCTGCGGTGAGCAGGGCGTCGAACGCTTCGGGCGCGTTGCCCGCGCGGAGGGCGAAGATGCCGTCGAGCGCGGGGGTGTCGGTGCGGGAGGCGAGGCGGCGGGCCCGGTCGGGCCGGCCCGAGTGCCAGGCGTCGGCGGCCGCGCGGGCCAGGAGGCGGGCCTGTTCGCGCGGGTCGGGGCAGAGTGCGGCGGCGCGTTCGGCGAGGACGCCTGCCAGGGCGGGCTGTCCCGCCGCACGGGCCCGGTCCGCCGCGGCGCGCAGTTCGGCCGCGAGACGTCGGCTGGGGCCGAGGGCGCCCGCCGCCCGGTGCCAGGACCGGCGGGCGGCCTCGCTGCTGCCGCCGAGCACCCGGGCGAGCAGTCGGTGGGCCTCGCGCCGGTCGGCCGGGGAGGCGGCCTCGTAGGCGGCGATCCTCGTCCAGTCGTCCCGGAAGACCACGCCTGCGGCGGTGACATGGGCGATGCCGGCCGCCTCGGCGGCCTCCAGCGGGCGGGTGTCGAGCCGGGCCGCCGCCGTCGCACGCAGCCAGGCGTGGGCGGCCACCGGATGCTGGTCCGCTGCGGCGAGGAGCAGCAGGCGTCGCGTGTCGTCCGGCAGCGTGCGGATCTTCCGGCTCAGGGCACGCAGCAACCCCGGGGCCAGGGCGGTGGGTTCGGTGGGCAAGGGGTCGACACCCGTCCGCTGGCGGGCGGTCAGGCGCACAGCGGCTTCGGCGGCGGCGCGCGGATCGTCGTACACGAGCCGCAGCAGCCGGACACGGACGGCTTCCGACGGTGCCGGGGTGGCGCCGGACGGGTGGGGTGGCGAAGTGCGGTGCTGGGGTGGGGGGTTGACCGGAGTCACCACACCATCGACGTTACTGGCGGGTTAGTTGACTAGTAAAGACTGGCGACTTCACCGATGCGGCGCGCGTAGACCCGTCCCGACACTCCTGACAACCCCACCTGTTTCAGGAGGCATCATGCAGCGCCACGAGCGTCGCATCGCCACGGCACTGTCGGCGATGGCCGCATCACTCCTTCTGGCACTCCCCCTCACGGCGGCCCCCGCGCACGCGGCGAGCCACGACCCCGTCGTCTTCGTGCACGGCATCAGCAGCTCGGCGAGCAGCTGGGACGACTGGGTCGCAGACTTCGAGGCCGACGGTTACAGCTCCTCACAGCTGTTCGCCTGGTCGTACGACTGGTCGCAGTCCAACGCCACCACCGCCCAGCAGCTGGCGACCGAGATCAAGAGCGTGCTGGCGCAGACGGGCGCCTCGAAGGTCGACCTGGTGGTCCACTCGATGGGCGCGCTCAACGGCCGCTACTACCTGAAGAACCTCGGCGGAACGTCGTACGTCGACCACTTCGTGTCGGTCGCCGGGGTGAACCACGGCACGTCCGTCGCCTCCCTGTGCGGGTGGCTGTACACCTCGTGCAAGGAGATGCAGAGCGGCAGCGCGTTCCTGACCGCGCTGAATTCCGGTGACGAGACGCCGGGCAGCCTCGCGTACGCCGCCTACTGGTCGGACTGCGACGAGGCGATCAACCCCGACACCTCGGCGGAGCTGAGCGGGGCGACCAACGTCGACGTCGGCTGTATCTCGCACACCGACATGAACAACGACCACGGCGTCTACGAACAGGTGCGCGACTTCGTCGCGTGAGGTGTCGAACGGGGTGCGACGGGGCTTCCCGGGGGACAATCACCGTAGGACCGACCCTTCCGGGAGGTTGCCATGCGGCTGTTGTCGACCGGTTCCGGCACGGTGGCGCAGAGCCCCGTCCACCACCCGATCTTCGCTCGGTGCTACGCCCGCGTCAGCGTGGGCGCGGAGACCCGGCTCGGCCTGGCGGGGGTGCGCGAGCGGCTGCTCGCCGGGCTGTCGGGGCGGGTGATCGAGATCGGCGCCGGCAACGGGCTGAACTTCGGGCACTATCCGGGGACCGTCGCGGAGGTCGTCGCGATCGAACCGGAGCCACTGCTCAGGAAGTTGGCGCTGGAGTCGGCCCTGCGCGCCGAGGTGCCGGTCGATGTCGCGCCGGGGGTGGCGGAGGCGCTGCCGGTGAAGAGCGAGGCCTTCGACGCGGCCGTGCTGTCGCTGGTGCTGTGCAGTGTGCGGGACGTGGCACGGGCGCTGGGCGAGGTACGGCGGGTGCTCAAACCGGGCGGCGAGGTGCGGTTCTTCGAGCACGGCCGGGGCGGCGGCCGGGTGATGACGCTGACCCAGCGCACCCTGGACCGGACGCTCTGGCCCGCGCTGAGCGGCGGCTGCCACCTCGCCCGGGAGCCGGTCGAGGCGCTGCGCGCTGCCGGGTTCGAACTCGGCCCGTACCGGCGGGTGCTGCTGCCGGAGAAGGGTCCGAAGCTGCCGACCTCGTACGGGGTGCTGGGGACCGCCTGGCGGCCCGGCGAGCCGGCGCGTCGATGACTTACCGGCCGGCGATGAATCATCGGTCCGACGACGATTCATGATGCACCGGTCCGCCGATGATTCACCGGCCCGGCGATGCGTCACAGGCTCCAGCGGCGCAGTTCCCGGGCGATGTCCTCGACGCTCGCCTCGCCGCCCTTCACCAGCCGCGCGAGGTCGCGGACCTGCTCGGGTGTGGTGACGACCTTCAGGCCGCTGGCGACCAGGTAGGCGTAGGCGACGGCCGAGGCGAACAGCGCGTTGGAACGCTCCAGCGCGGGCACGTGGATGAGCAGTTGGAGCAGTGCGGCCGCGCGGGTGTGCGGGGTGTCGTAGACGGGCACGCCGAATATCTCGGCCCGGTGGCGGGCGACGGCGGCGACCAGCGCGCCCCAGTCACTGACCTGGGGGTCCCCGGGCGTCTTCTGTTCGGCGAGCATGAGCAGCCAGGCGAGGTCGATGCTGAGATCGTTCAAGGGTTCAGCTGCGGCCTTCGCCGGAGTCGGTGCCGCGTGCCTCGGTGAACTCCTCGGCGAACACGGACTCGTACTGCTTCATGAAGTCGGCGGCGGCGTCCACGAAGGCGCGGCCGGCCTCCCCGGCGTCCTGTCTGACCAGCTCTTCGATGTAGCGGTTGACGCTCATGCCGCGGGCCAGGGCGCGCTCGCGGGCCGCGCGGGCGGTGTCCTCGTCCACGCGCACGTTCAGCTGGGTCTTCGCCATGCTTCGACGCTAGCGCCGAGGTGCTAGCAGCGGCAAGGGCCTCCGAGGAGAAGGTGCCCCTAGGTGCCCCTTACACGGTGTCCGTGTCCTCGGCCCCAGGAGGGATTCCGGCTGTGGGTCGGGTCACACTAGGCTCGGCCGGTACGAGGGAGTCGACGACCCGGAGGCGGTCTTGTCCACACCTGTTGCGGAGCACGTGCCGGGCCCGGCGCCGGACAGCGGGGTCGCCGCCGGTGCCCGCGGGCTGACGAAGGCGTACGGCTCGGGCGAGACGGCCGTGCTCGCCCTGGACTCGGTCGACGTGGACATCGCGCGCGGTCGCTTCACCGCCGTGATGGGACCCTCGGGTTCGGGGAAGTCCACGCTGATGCACTGTCTGGCGGGCCTGGACAGTGTCTCGGCCGGCCAGGTCTGGCTCGGTCACACGGAGATCACCGGCCTGCGGGACCGGGAGCTGACCCGGCTGCGGCGGGACCGGATCGGGTTCATGTTCCAGTCGTTCAACCTCATCCCGACGCTGACCGCGGCCGAGAACATCACGCTGCCCATGAACATCGCGGGCCGCAAGCCCGACCAGGCGTGGCTGGACCAGGTCATCGACACCCTCGGGCTGCGCGGACGGCTGACCCACCGCCCGGCGCAGCTCTCGGGCGGTCAGCAGCAACGGGTCGCCTGCGCGCGGGCGCTGGCCTCGCGGCCCGAGCTGATCTTCGCCGACGAGCCGACCGGCAACCTGGACTCGCGGGCGGGTCTCGAGGTGCTGGGCTTCCTGCGCAGCGCCGTGGACGACCTCGGGCAGACCGTCGTCATGGTCACCCACGACCCGGGCGCAGCGGCCCACTCCGACCTGGTGCTTTTCCTCGCCGACGGAAGGATCGTGGACCAGATGGAGCGGCCGACGGCGGACGCCGTACTGGAGCGCATGAAGGCGTTCGACTTGGTGCGCGGACGGCTCGGCGACGACAGCGCCGTGCAGGAGGACTGACCCGGTGCTCAAGGCGACCCTGAGGAGCTTCCTCGCACACAAGGGGCGGCTGGCGCTGTCGGCGCTGGCCGTCGTCCTGTCCGTGGCGTTCGTCGCGGGCAGTCTGATCTTCTCCGACACCGTCACCCGCACCTTCGACCGGCTGTTCGCCTCGACCTCCGCCGATGTGACGGTCGGGCCGAAGCAGGACCTGAAGTCCCCGGTGCCGAGCGGCGCGGTCCAGACCGTGCCCGCGGCCCTGAAGGAGCGGGTGGCGAAGGTCGACGGGGTCGCGGCGGCCCACGCGGACGTGTCGGTGCAGAACGTGGTGGTGGTCGACAGCGGCAACAGGTCCGTCGGCCCGACCACCGGCGCCCCGACCATCGCCACCTCCTGGTACGTCACCCCTCGCAGCCCGGTGAAGCTGACCTCCGGTCATGCGCCGGGCGGTGCGGGCGAGGCGCTGCTCGACGCGGACACCGCCGGCAAGAAGCACGTGCGGATCGGCGACACGCTGACGGTGCAGGCGCAGCCGGGCACGTTCCGGGTCCGGGTGGTCGGCATCGCCACGTTCACCACCACCAACCCGGGCGCGGCCCTGGTCTTCCTCGACCCTGCGGTGGCCGCTCGCCAACTGCTCGGCTCCGCCGACCGGGCCACCAGCATCTCGGTGGACGCGGCGAAGGGCGTGACCGACGCGGACCTCAAGCGCCGCGTCGGCCAGGCCGTCGGCTCCGGCAGCTACGACCTGAAGACCGCCGACGAGCAGGCCAAGTCGGCCGCGGCGGACCTCGGCGGATTCCTGGACGTCATCAAATACGTGATGCTGGGATTCGCCGGCATCGCCGTGCTGGTGGGCATTTTCCTGATCGTCAACACCTTCTCCATGCTGATCGCCCAGCGCACCCGCGAGCTGGGCCTGCTGCGGGCGCTGGGCGCCGACCGGCGGCAGGTGCGGCGCTCGGTGCTCACCGAGGCGGTGCTGCTCGGTGTCTTCGGCTCCACGCTGGGCCTCGCGGCCGGGATCGGGCTCGCGTTCGGGCTGATCCGGCTGATGAGCGCGTTCGGGATGAACCTGAAGGCCACGGAGATGGTCATCGGCTGGCCGACGCCCGTCGCGGCCTACGTCGTCGGCGTCGGCGTCACCTTCGTCGCCGCGTACCTGCCCGCGCGGCGCGCGGCGGCCGTCTCACCGATGGCGGCGCTCGCCGACGCCGAAGTCGCCGGCGTGGGCAAGCCGCTGAGGGTGCGGGCGATCGTCGGGACCGTGGTCGGGGCGGCCGGGGCGGCCGCGCTGGCCGGATGCGCTGCGGCCACGAAGACGGGCTCCGCGGCCTCCCTGCTGGGCCTCGGCGTGGTGCTGACGCTGATCGCGACCGTGATCGCGGGGCCGCTGCTGGTAAGGCCGGTGATCCGGGTCCTGGGCGGCGCCTTCCCCGCGCTGTTCGGCTCGGTCGGCCGGATGAGCCAGCGCAACGCCCTGCGCAATCCGCGCCGTACCGGCGCCACTGCAGCCGCGCTGATGGTGGGCCTCGCGCTGGTCGGCGGGATGTCGGTGGCGAGCGCCTCCATGTCCGCCTCGTTCGACCGGCAGATCGACAGGACGCTGGGCGCCGACTTCACCGTGCAGAACAGCAACTTCCTGCCGTTCACCCAGGAGATCACCGACAAGGTGCGCGGCACCGAGGGCGTACGGCTCGTCGTACGGCAGCGGTTCGCGCCCGTGGCCGTCCGGCTGCCCGACGGCAGGCGGGTGGAGACCACCGCAGCCGGCTACGACCCCCAGGTGGACGAGGTCGCCCACGTCACCTACGCGGCCGGGAACAGCGCCGCGGCGCTCGCGGACGGCAGTCTCGGCATGGACGTCACCTTCGCCGAGGACCACCGCGTCCACGTGGGCAGCACGCTGCCCGTCGAGTTCCCCGGCGGCCGCACGGCCGAGATGCGTGTGGGCGCCCTCACCGACCAGGACGGCAGCGGCGGATTCGGCATGCAGGGCGGGCTGTTCTTCGGCATCGCCACCGCGGAGAAGTACGTACCCGGGGGCCAGGACGCCGCGCTGTACGTCAACAAGGCCGCCGGCACCGGTGCCGACCAGCTGCGCTCCCGCCTGGAGCAGACCCTCAAGCCCTACCCGCAGGTCCAGGTGCGCGACCAGGCCGACTACAAGAAGCTCGTCCACGACCAGATCGCCGTACTGCTCTACCTCGTGTACGCGCTGCTCGGGCTCGCGATCGTCATCGCCGTGCTCGGCGTGGTCAACACCCTCGCCCTGTCGGTGGTGGAGCGCACCCGGGAGATCGGGCTGCTGCGCGCGATCGGGCTCGGCCGGCGGCAGTTGCGGCGGATGATCCGGCTGGAGTCCGTGGTGATCGCGGTGTTCGGCGCGGTCCTCGGGCTGGGCCTCGGGCTCGTGTGGGGCGTGTGCACCCAGCAGGTGCTGGCCCTGCAGGGCATGACCGCGCTCGCGATCCCCTGGGGCACGATCGTCGCGGTCGTGCTCGGCTCGGCGCTGGTGGGCATCGTGGCGGCGCTCCTGCCGGCACTGCGGGCCTCCCGGATGAACGTGCTGGCGGCGATCGCCCACGAGTGACGCAGCCGTCCCGGGCGCGTGCAGGGGACGGGACCAGCGGGCGGGTGTACGAGTGACGCAGTCGGCCGGGCGCGTACACGGGGGACGGGACCGGCAGGGCGTGTGTACGAGTGACCCGGCCGGCCCGGCGCGTGCACGGGCGACGGAAGCGGCGGGCGCGTGTACGAGTGACCTAAGCGGCGAGCGCGTGATGGAATCACCGCTCAAGACTCGAGTCACGTTCTGCTGAGGAGAGTTCATGTCGCGCCCGTTCCGCTTCGGGGTCAATCTGCTCACGCCCTCGCCCGCCGCCGAGTGGCGGGCCAAGTGCCGCCGCGCCGAGGAGCTGGGGTACGACGTGATCCTGGTCCCCGACCACCTCGGCATGGTCGCGCCGTTCCCCGCACTGGTGGCCGCCGCCGAGGCGACCGAGCGGCCCCGCCTCGGCACGTTCGTGCTCAACGCCGGACTCTGGAATCCGGCCCTGCTGGCCCGCGAGGTCGCGACCACCGACGCGCTGACCGGCGGCCGGCTCGAACTCGGCCTCGGGACCGGCTACGTCCAGGCCGAGCACGAGGCGGCCGGGCTGCCGTACGGCTCCGCGCGCGAACGCGTGGACCACCTGCGGCACACGGTCGAGGAGCTGGACCGGCTGCTCGGCTCCCCGGAGTACCGGCCCCGCCCCGCCCAGGACCGGGTGCCGCTGCTGCTCGGCGGCAACGGCAACCGGATGCTGCGCCTGGCCGCGGAGCACGCGGACGTCGTCGGCTTCACCGGGGCACGGCTGGTGCCGGGCAGCACGACGGGCAAGCTGGAACCCGTCGACGCCGAGGAGGTCGACGAGCGGGTGGCCCGCTACCGGGAACTGGCGGCGGGCCGGGCCGAGACCGCCGAGCTGAACCTGCTCCTCCAGCTCGTGGCCGTCACCGACGACGCTGAGCCCGTACTCAAGCCGCTGCTGGAACGGCAGCCCCGGTTGACCCTGGACCGGGCGCTCACCCTGCCCGTCGTGCTGGCCGGCCCCCTGGAGGACCTCGTGCAGCGGGTGCGGGCGCTGCGGGAGCGGTTCGGGTTCTCGTATCTGACCGTCCTGGAGCCGTCCATGGAGGCGTTCGCGCCGGTGCTCGCCCGGCTGCGGGAGGAGTCCGCATGATGGAATTCCGGGTCGGCGGCAGGCTCGCGTGATGGGGTGATCCCATGAGTGAACTGCGCATACGTTCCGCCCGGCACACCGACCTGGACGCCGTCCTCGGCTTCTGGAAGACGGCCGCGGAGGGCACCAGCATCAGCGACGACCGGGACGGAGTGGAGCGGCTGGTGGCCCGCGATCCCGAGGCACTGATCCTCGCCGAGCAGGAGGGCGAGCTGGTCGGCACGGTGATCGCGGGCTTCGACGGCTGGCGCTGCCATCTGTACCGGCTCGCGGTGCATCCGGAGCGGCGGCGGCAGGGCGTCGGCTCGGCGCTGCTGGCCGCCGCCGAGGAGCGGTTCGTACGGCTCGGGGGGCGGCGCGGGGACGCGATGGTGCTGGTCCGCAACGAGAGCGCGCAGCACGCGTGGCGGGCGGCCGGGTACGCACCGGAGGAGCAGTGGCGACGCTGGGTGAAGCCGCTCAAGGACTGAGGGGGGACTCGGCGAGGACCGGACTCCGAGGGCCTCGCGGACCGACCTCCGAGGACACTTTGCTCATCCTTTACCATTGAGGGAGCACTCGGTCCTCCATGAAAGGTTGTGAGCGTCCCCCGATGGACGAACCTCCCAGTCCGCGACACCGCGCGTTCCAGCCCGCCCTGTCCGATCATGGGACGGGGGTGACCCGATGACCGAAGTGCTGCTCCTCCTGGTGGCGATCCTGCTCTCGCTCGCCTGCGGTGCCTTCGTCGCGGCCGAGTTCTCGCTGACCACGGTCGAACGCGGCGAGCTGGAGCGGGCCGCCGCACGCGGCGAGCGCGGAGCGGCGGGCGCCCTGAAGGCCGTACGGAATCTGACCTTCCAGCTCTCCGGCGCGCAGCTCGGCATCACCGTGACCAACCTGGTGGTCGGCATGCTCGCCGAGCCGTCGATCGCCAAGCTGCTCGCCGGCCCGTTCCGGGCGATGGGCCTGTCGCCCACCACGGCGAGTTCGGTCGCGCTGGTGCTGGGTACGGCGCTGTCCACGGTGTTTCTGATGGTCGTCGGCGAACTGGTGCCCAAGAACTGGGCGATCTCCTCGCCGCTGGCCATGGCCAAGCGGGTGGGCAACCCGCAGCGCTGGTTCAGCGCCGCCTTCCGCCCCTTCATCACCCACCTCAACACCACGGCCAACCACGTGGTGCGCAGGTTCGGCCTCGAGCCCGCCGAGGAGCTGGCCTCCGCACGCGGGCCCCAGGAGCTGGCGGCCCTCGCCCGGCACTCCGCCAAGCAGGGCGCCCTGGAGGCGGACACCGCGGAGCTGTTCGTCCGGACGCTGAACCTGGCCGGTCTCACCGCGGAGAACGTGATGACCCCGCGCGTCCAGGTCATCGCCCTCGACACCCAGGCGACCTGCGAGGACGTGGCGAATGCGACCCGGGCGACCGGCCTGTCCCGGTTCCCGGTCTACCGCGGCAGCCTCGACTCGGTCGTCGGCGTCGCGCACATCAAGGACGTCCTGGCCGTGCCCGCCGAGGAGCGCACCCGCCGCTCCGTCACCCAGGCGATGCGCGAGCCCCTGCTGGTGCCCGAATCCCTCACCGTCGACCGGCTGCTGGACCGTCTCTCCGGCAGGCGCACCATGGCCGTCGTCATCGACGAGTACGGCGGTACGGCGGGCGTGGCGACGCTGGAGGACATCGTCGAGGAGGTAGTCGGCGAGGTGCGGGACGAGCACGACCCGCACGAGACGCCCGACCTGGCCCCCGCCGGGGCCGACGAGGAGGGCCGCGACCTGTACTCGGCGGACGGCGCCGCCCGCACCGACCAGCTCGCGCGCGTGGGTCTGCGCGTGCCCGAGGGCCCGTACGAGACGTTGGCCGGCCTGGTCGCCACGGAGCTGGGCCGGATACCGGCGGTCGGGGACACCGTCGAGGTGGCCGGCTGGCGGCTGGACGTGGTGGACGCCTCGGGGCGCCGGGCGGCCCGGGTGCTGCTGCACGCACCGACGGAGGCCGAGCAGGGCGACGGGAAGGACGCCGAGAAGACCGACAGGAAGGGCTACGGGAAGAGCTACGGAAAGACGGAGGGGGCGCGATGACCGCCGTACAGCTGCTGATCGGTCTGGCGACGCTGGTCGTCAACGCCTTCTTCGTGGGCGCCGAGTTCGCGCTGATCTCCGTGCGCCGCTCGCAGATCGAGCCGCTCGCCCAGGAGGGCGACCGGCGCGCGAAGAGCGTGCTGTGGGGCCTGGAACACGTCTCCGCGCTGCTGGCCGCAGCCCAGCTCGGCATCACCCTGTGCACGCTGGTCCTGGGTGTGGTCGCCGAGCCGGCCATCGCGCACCTGCTGGAGCCGGTGTTCCACGCGGTCGGCGTGTCCAAGGGCGCGGGCCACGCGGTGTCCTTCGTGATCGCGCTGACCCTGGCCACCTACCTGCACATGCTGCTGGGCGAGATGGTGCCCAAGAACATCGCGCTCGCCGAGCCGGTGCGCAGCGCGCTGCTGCTCGGCCCTCCCCTGGTCGCGCTGTCCCGCGCCCTGCGCCCGGTGATCTTCACGATCAACGCCTTCGCGAACGGACTGCTGAAGCTGCTCCACGTGGAGGCCAAGGACGAGGTGGCCGCGACCTTCACGGACGCCCAGCTCGCCGAGATCGTCCGGGACGCCAGCCAGGCGGGCCTGATCGACGACCGGGCGCAGGAACGGCTGCACGACGCTCTGGAGCTGGGCAGACGTCCGGTGCGGGACGTGGTCGTACCGCTGGAGCGGGTCGTGTACGCGCGCGTCGGCGTCACCCCGGAACAGCTGGAGCGGCTGTCGGCCGAGTCGGGCTTCTCCCGGTTCCCCGTGGTCGACGAGGGCCGCCGGATCGTCGGCTATCTGCACGTCAAGGACGCGCTGGACGCCTCGCCCCGGGACCTGCCGTTCCGGCTGCGTGACATGCGGCCCATCGCGCGCGTGCGCGAGAGCACCCCACTGGACGACGTGCTCACCGCGATGCGCGGCAGCCGCACGCACCTCGCGGGCGTGCTCGGAGACGACGGGCGGCTGGCCGGGCTGGTGACCATGGAGGACGTGCTGCGGGAGCTGTTCGGGCAGCCTGCCTGAGCCGTTCCGGACCGGCCGGGGGTGACCGACCGGCGGGTATGGAGCCGGGATACCATCGCTGTCGCCATGCAGACGATTCCCACACCTCCCCCGTACTCCAGCCTGGTCGCGGTCGGTGACTCCTTCACCGAGGGCATGTCGGACCTGCTGCCCGACGGCTCCTACCGGGGCTGGGCCGACCTCCTCGCCGCGCGGATGGCCGCCCGCACCCCCTCGTTCCGGTACGCCAACCTCGCCGTGCGCGGGAAGCTGATCGGGCAGATCGTCGACGAGCAGGTGGACGCGGCGGCCGCGATGAACGCCGACGTGGTCACCCTCGTCGGCGGACTCAACGACACGCTGCGGCCCAAGTGCGACATGGGGCGGGTCAAAGGCCTGCTGACCGAGGCCGTCGAGCGGCTGGCACCCAGCTGCAGGCAGCTCGTGCTGATGCGCAGCCCCGGCCGGCACGGCCCGGTGCTGGAGCGGTTCCGGCCGCGCATGGAGGAGCTGTTCGCCTGCGTGGACGACCTGGCCGCCAAGCACGGCGCCCTGGTGGTCGACCTGTACGGGGCACCGTCGCTGGCCGACCCGCGACTGTGGGACGTGGACCGGCTGCATCTGACGGCCGACGGGCACCGCCGGGTCGCGGAGGCGGTGTGGCAGCGGCTCGGCCACGAGGCCGAGGACGCCGAGTGGCACACCCCGCCGCCGGCCACGCCGCCGCCCGGCTGGGCGACACGCCGGGCCGCGGACGCGCGGTTCGCCCGGCAGTACCTGCTGCCGTGGATAGGCCGGCGCCTGACCGGCCGCTCCTCCGGCGACGGCCGCCCGGCGAAGCGGCCGGAACTGCTGCCGTACGAGGGTCCGGCGTAGCGTCCGTCCGGGACCGACCGGGTGATCAGAGTCAGGGGCCGGATCCGCTGGTGGTGAGACGTGGCGCAGCTCTCGTAGCATCCGCCGAACAACCCCATGGCGCTGGCCTGCACGAATCGCCAGTAGAATCCGTCTACGTGACTTCAGCGCCCGCCAAGCCCCGCATCCCGAACGTCCTCGCCGGACGCTACGCCTCCGCCGAGCTCGCCACGCTCTGGTCGCCCGAGCAGAAGGTGAAGCTGGAGCGGCAGCTCTGGCTCGCCGTGCTGCGGGCCCAGAAGGACCTCGGCATCGAGGTGCCGGACGAGGCGATCGCCGACTACGAGCGTGTCCTCGACACCGTCGACCTGGCCTCGATCGCCGAGCGCGAGAAGGTCACCCGGCACGACGTGAAGGCACGGATCGAGGAGTTCAACGACCTCGCCGGGCACGAGCACGTGCACAAGGGCATGACCTCCCGCGACCTCACCGAGAACGTCGAGCAGCTGCAGATCCGGCTGTCGCTGGAGCTGATGCGCGACCGTACGGTGGCCGTCCTGGTGCGTCTGGGCAAGCTGGCGGGCGAGTACGCCGAGCTGGTCATGGCCGGCCGCTCGCACAACGTGGCCGCCCAGGCCACGACCCTCGGCAAGCGGTTCGCGACCGCCGCCGACGAGCTGCTGGTCGCCCACGGACGGGTCGAGGAGCTGCTCGCCCGCTACCCGCTGCGCGGCATCAAGGGCCCGGTGGGCACCGCGCAGGACATGCTGGACCTGCTGGGCGGGGACGCCGGGAAGCTCGCCGAGCTGGAGAACCGGATCGCGCAGCACCTGGGTTTCTCGCAGGCCTTCACCTCGGTCGGCCAGGTCTACCCGCGCTCGCTGGACTACGAGGTGGTGACCGCGCTGGTGCAGCTGGCCGCGGCGCCGTCCTCGCTGGCCAAGACGGTCCGGCTGATGGCCGGGCACGAGCTGGTGACCGAGGGCTTCAAGCCGGGCCAGGTCGGCTCCTCGGCGATGCCGCACAAGATGAACACCCGCTCCTGCGAGCGCGTCAACGGCCTGATGGTGATCCTGCGCGGCTACGCGTCGATGACCGGCGAGCTGGCGGGCGACCAGTGGAACGAGGGCGACGTCTCCTGCTCGGTGGTGCGCCGGGTGGCCCTCCCCGATGCGTTCTTCGCCCTCGACGGCCTGCTGGAGACCTTCCTGACCGTGCTCGACGAGTTCGGCGCCTTCCCGGCGGTGGTCGCCCGTGAGCTGGACCGCTACCTGCCGTTCCTCGCCACCACCAAGGTGCTCATGGGCGCCGTGCGCGCCGGGGTCGGCCGTGAGGTCGCGCACGAGGCGATCAAGGAGAACGCCGTCGCCACCGCGCTCGCCATGCGCGAGCAGGGTGCCGAGCGCAACGACCTGCTGGACAAGCTCGCCGCCGACGAGCGGCTGCCGCTCGACCGCGAGCAGCTGGCGGCGCTGATGGCCGACAAGCTGTCCTTCACCGGTGCGGCCGCGGACCAGGTCGGCATCGTCGTCGGCCGGATCGCCGAGATCGTCAAGCAGCACCCGGAGGCCGCCGGCTACACCCCCGGAGCGATCCTCTGACCCGCTTCACCCCGGCGGAACTGGAGGCCGCCCGCGACCGTCTCGTCCCCGACGTGGTCGCGGACGGTCTCCAGGTGCTGTTCTGCGGCATCAACCCGGGCCTGATGACGGCGGCCACGGGCCATCACTTCGCCCGCCCCGGCAACCGTTTCTGGCCCGTGCTGCACCGGTCCGGCTTCACCCCGCGGCTGCTGGTCCCCGCCGAACAGCACGAACTGCTGTCGTACGGGCTGGGCATCACGAACGTGGTGGCGCGGGCGACCGCGCGGGCCGACGAGCTGAGGCCCGAGGAGTACGTCGAGGGCGGACGGCTGCTGACCGCCAAGGTGACGCGGTGGCGTCCGCGCTGGCTGGCCGTGGTCGGGGTGACCGCGTACCGGGCCGCCTTCGCGGATCGCAGGGCCCAGGTGGGACCGCAGGAGCGGACCGTCGGGGACGCGCGGGTGTGGGTGCTGCCCAATCCCAGCGGACTGAATGCGCACTGGACGGCCGAGACGATGGCGGAGGAGTTCGCGCGGTTGCGGGAGGCCGCGCAGGCCTGAGGAGTCAGGGCGGGCCGGTCTCGGTGACCACCGCCAACAGCTGGAACGGCAGCTCGCCGTCCCACTGGGACACGCCCAGGGCGACCCAGCGGCCCGACTCCGCCCGCCACAGATGGACATCGGGCACGTGCGAGGCGAGCGTGCCCCAGGGCTCCGCCAACTCCTCCCCGGCCACGCTCCGCAGGAACACCCCGGCCAGGCCGAACACGTCCGCCGGTCCCCATCGCTCGGCGAGCCGCTCCCCCAGTGCGTCCCGGTCGGCCTCGTACAGCGCCTCCGTCTCCTCCCGCTCGGTCCCGTCGTCCTCGTAGAAGTCGCCGCTGGTCTGCAACTCGGCCATGAGATATCCGGGCCCGCCCGTGCCGACGTCCGTCCTGTCGTGTGCCGCGGGGAACTCCCGGGCGCACAGCCGGTCGATCACGGCGAGGTGGTTCGCGATGTCCATGCGATCCAGTAAAGCGGGCCCCACTGACAAGTGGCGGGCTGTCAGGCGTCCCTGCGCCGGATGCTCCAGGCTCCCGCGAGCAGGGCCGCCGCCGCCCACACCGCGGTCACCGCGA
This sequence comes from Streptomyces sp. NPDC005728, assembly GCF_040630895.1. NCBI lineage: Bacteria > Bacillati > Actinomycetota > Actinomycetes > Kitasatosporales > Streptomycetaceae > Streptomyces > Streptomyces sp. NPDC005728. The sequence continues at coordinate 43,106 of NZ_JBEXYL010000012.1, read as the reverse complement.
GCCCGCTCCAGGGGCCGAGGGAACCGTCCCAGCTGCTGTGCAGGGCGACTTGACCGGCCCGGTCGGGCAGGAGGTCGGCGACGCCCGATGACAGGTCGCCGATCACGAACGACACGATCAGCAGGAAAGGGATCAGGATCGAGAGGGTCGCGACGCCGCTGCGCAGCACGGCCGTCAGTCCGGCGGCGAACAGCGCCATGAGGGTGAGGTGCAGGCCGCAGCCGACGGCGCCGCGCAGTCCCTCGCCCCAGGCCGGTCCGGAGGAGCCGAGGAGGGCCTTGCCCAGCAGAAGCGTCACCAGTCCCGTGAGCAGGCCCGTGGCCAGCACCGGCAGGGCGATCACCGTGGCCTTCGCGGCGAACCAGCGCCCCCGGTCGGGCACGGCCGACAGGGTCAGGCGCAGCGCGCCGCCCCGGAACTCCGAGGACAGGGCCGTCGTACCGAAGGCGATCGCGGCGATCTGTCCGAAGCTGACGCCGAAGAACGCAGAGAACAGCGGGTCCGTGTCGTCGACGCCGGAGTCCGCGGACGAGGCGAAGAGCGCCGAGAACACGGCGGTGGCGACGAGGATCGCGGCCAGGCCTCCGACGAGCGAGCGCAGCGTCCGGACCTTGATCCACTCGGCGTGCAGAGCGGGTGCGAACGACATGGTCAGGCCTCCTGGGGCTGGGTGGTGAACTCGACCTCGGCCGCGGTCAGATCGAGGTAGGCCTGCTCCAGGGTTGCTTCCTGGGCGGCCAGTTCCAGTACGGGAACGCCCGCCTCCGCCATGAGGCGGCCGAGGTCGTCCACGCGCGCGTGCCGCACGGTCCACGTCCCGTCCTCGTCCCGGGAGGCGTCGTGGCCGTGACGGGCGAGCAGGTCGCCGAGCGCGCCGGTGTCGGTGGTGCGGATCCTGACCTCGGGCCGTACGCGTGCGTGGATGAACTCCTGGACGGGGGTGTCGGCGAGCAGGCGGCCCCGGCCGAGGATCACGAGGTGGTCGGCGAAGACGGCGGTCTCGTGCATCAGGTGGCTGGAGACCAGGACGGTACGGCCGCCCTCGGCCAGCCTGCGCAGCAGGGTGCGGATCCAGACGATGCCTTCGGGGTCGAGGCCGTTGGCGGGCTCGTCCAGGAGGATCACCTCGGGGTCGCCGAGCAGGGCGGCGGCGATGCCGAGCCGTTGACGCATGCCGAGGGAGTACGTATTCACCCGGCGCCGGGCCACCGCGGAGAGTCCGGTCTCCTCCAGCACGGCGTCGACCCTGCGGACCGGGATGCGGTTGCTCGCGGCCAGGGCGCGCAGATGATCCCGAGCGGTGCGGGAGCCGTGCGCGGCCCGCGCATCGAGCAGGGCGCCCACCTGGCGCAGGGGTTCACGGAGTTCGGCATAGGCACGACCGCCGATGGTCGCGGTGCCGGAGGTCGGCCGGTCGAGGCCGAGGACGAGCCGCATGGTGGTGGACTTCCCGGCGCCGTTGGGTCCGAGGAAACCCGTGACGCGGCCGGGGCGGACGCTGAAGGTGAGCTGGTCCACGGCCCGCCGGCTGCCGTACTCCTTGGTGAGGTCTCGTACGTCGATGCTGGTCATGGCACCAGCCTGGCGGGCGCGCGCGGCTCGGGTCCTCCCCCGCCGGTGGAGATCGTCTCCCCCGTGCGGGGGAGGCCCGTTGTCAGTGCCACCTGCGACGATGTCGCCATGGTCCGCTTCCTGCGCCCGCTGCTGCGCGGGACGACGTACACCCGCCTGCTGCACCTGTGGGTGCCCATGCTCATGGAGAGCGTGTGGCTGTTCATCGACATGTCGAAGCCCTGGGTGCCCGCGCTCATCCTCGTCCCGGTCGGGCTCGTGCCCGCCGTGCGCGTGGGCGAGGGCGTCCAGGCCCGGCTGCTGCTGACGCCCGGCAAGGAGGAGCCGGGCATCTCCGTGACACCGTCGGCGAGTTGGCGGGACCGGGGGCGCACGGTGCTGTGGCTGGAGGTGCGGATGCTCCTCGCGGTGCCGGCGATGTTCGCCTCGGTGTGGCTGCCGATCCTCACCTACGAACTGATCCGACTCGCCTGCGGGTACACCAACCCCACCTCACCGCTGCTGGACTCGGCACGGCCGCACTGGGCCTACGGGCTGCTCGCCCTGCTTCCCCTGATCGCCCTGTACGGCTTGGTGGTGGGCCTCGGCGCGCTGGCCACCGCCATCGCGCGCCGGCTGCTCGGACCGTCCGCGGCAGAGCGGCTGGCCGCTCTGGAGGAGCGCACCGAGCAGCTGCTCGAACGTACCCGCATCGCGCGCGAGTTGCACGATTCCATCGGACACGCCCTGACGGTGGCGGTGGTACAGGCCGGTGCGGCGCGGGCGGCGGGCGACCCTGAGTTCACCGATCGCGCCCTCGGCGCCATCGAGGAGACCGGCCGGGCCGCCCTCGCCGACCTGGAGCGGGTCCTCGGGGTGCTGCGCGAGTCGGAGCGGCCCGCGAGCGCCCGGCCCACGCTGGCCGACGCCGGCCGTCTGCTGGACTCGGCGCGCGCCTCCGGCGCAGAGGTGGACGCGGAAGTGACCGGCCCCGTGGCGGCGGTTCCGGGGCCCGTCTCACGCGAGGGGTATCGCATCCTCCAGGAGGCGCTCACCAACGTCCTGCGGCATGCGGGCACCGTCCCCGTGCAGGTCCGGGTGTCCGTCGCCGACGGCACGCTCGCCCTGGAGGTCCGCAATCCCCTCCCGGCCGCGATACCGGGGCCCGGACGGGGCAGCGGGCTGCGCGGCATACGGGAGCGTGCCGCGCTGCTCGGGGGCAGCGCCCGTACCGGGCCCGACGCGGGCGACTGGCGGGTGCGTGCGGAGCTGCCGCTGGGTTGATCTACGCTGGCCGGATGCCGGTCACCGTTCTCCTCGTCGACGACGAACCCCTGGTCCGCGCGGGTCTGCGCGCCGTGCTCGAGGCGCAGCCCGACATCGAGGTGATCGGCGAGGCGGCCGACGGTGCGGCGGTCATCCCGCTGGTGCGCCAACTGCGGCCGGACGTGGTCGCGATGGACGTGCGCATGCCGCTGATGGACGGGATCGAGGCCACGCGCGCGGTGCTGCGCACCGTGGACGCCCCGCCCAAGATCCTCGTGGTGACCACGTTCGAGGACGACGAGTTCGTGTACGAGGCGCTGCGCGCGGGTGCCGACGGGTTCCTGCTGAAGCGGGCCCGGCCGGCCGAGATAGTCCATGCGGTCCGGCTGGTGGCGGAGGGCGAGTCGCTGCTGTTCCCCGCGTCCGTACGGCAGCTCGCCGCCCGGTACGGCGGCAATCACGAGCCGAGTGCCCCGCTCTCGGAGGCAGGGCTGACGGACCGGGAGGCGGAGGTGCTGCGGCTCATGACGCGGGGGCTGTCGAACGCGGAGATCGCCGGCCTGCTGGTCGTAGGGACCGAGACGGTGAAGTCGCACGTGAGTGCCGTGCTGGCCAAGCTCGGGGCGCGCGACCGTACCCAGGCGGTGATCGCCGCCTACGAGTCGGGATTCGTCGCGCCGGGCTGATCCGCCGGGCACGCCGGGTCGGCGGAGCCCGGCACTCGCCGGGCGGGCCGGGCCCGAGTACGATCCGCCCAACACGCCCGCAAGCTGGAAGGACCCACGGTGGGGCAGCTGACCGGCGGCGATCCCTCGCTGCTGCGAAGGATCAATTCCGCGGTGGTGCTGCACGCGCTGCGAACCACGGACTGCGCGACGCTCACCGAGATCACCCGGGTCACCGGGCTGTCCCGGCCGACCGTCGAGGGGGTCGTGGAAGGGCTCATCGAGGCGGGGCTCGTGGTCGAGACGGTGGCCGAGGAGGGCACCGCACGCCGTCAGGGGCGGCCCGCCCGCCGGTTCCGGTTCCGGGCCGAGGCCGGGCATCTGCTGGGCCTGGAGATCGGCGCCCACCGGGTCGCCGCGCTCCTGTCCGACCTGGACGGGCGGGTGCTGGGCGCGCAGGCCAAAGAGGTGGACGAGACTGCTCCGGCGGACGAGCGGCTGGAGCGGCTGCGTGGCGCGGTCGCCGAGCTGCTGCGCCGGGCCGGGGTCGCGCGCAGTTCCCTGCGGGCGGTGGGCGTGGGCGCGCCGGGCATCGTGGAGGCCGACGGAACGGTCCGGCTGGGCACGGCCCTGCCGCAGTGGACCGGCCTGAGGCTCGGCGAGCGGCTCAGTCGCTCCTTCAAGTGCCCGGTGCTGGTCGAGAACGACGCCAACGCGGCGGCCGTCGCCGAGCACTGGAAGGGTGCGGCGAGGGAGACGGACGACGTGGTGTTCGTGCTGGCCGGGCTCAGCCCCGGCGCTGGTTCGCTGATCGGTGGACGGCTGCACCGGGGGTACGGCGGGGCGGCCGGGGAGATCGGCGCGCTGCATCTGCTGGGCCGGGAGGTGACCCCGGAGACGCTGCTGTCCACCACCGACGAGCCGCTGCACCCGCTGGACGAACAGGCCGTCGCCGAGGTGTTCGCGCTCGCCCGCGAGGGCGACCAGCGGGCGCGGGCGGCCGTCGAGCGGTTCATCCAGCGGCTCGTGCACGACGTGGCCGCGCTCGTACTGGCCCTCGACCCGGAACTGGTCGTGATCGGCGGCTGGGCGGCCGGCCTGGACGGCGTGCTGGACCCACTGCGCCGCGAACTCGCGCGCTACTGCCTGCGCCCGCCCCGGGTGGCACTGTCCCTGCTGGGCGAGGCGGCCGTGGCCACGGGCGCGCTGCGGCTGGCCCTCGACCATGTCGAGGAGCAGCTGTTCGCGGTGGAGGGCACGGTGACGGCGCGGCGCTGAGCGGGTCGGGGCCGGCGGTCGGGCGGCGCGCAACGCCAAGACAGTACGGGCCGACGCCCGGACACCACACGGCGCCGAGCCGATGCGCACCCGCGGCCGGACACCACACCGTACTGAGCCGAGGCGTGCCCGCCACCAGACACACAGGGCGCCGAACCGACACACGCCGGCCGCCGGACACCACACGACGCCAAGACATTACGGGCCGGCGACCGGACACCACACGGCACTGGACCGATACGAGCCCGCCGCCCGACGCCACACGACGCTGCCTCGAGGTGAGCCCGCCGCCGGAACCGCGCGCCCCGGTGGGATTCCGGGGCGCGGCGGGTTGCGGACGACGTCAGGAAGCCCGCTGCTCGGGGTCGTGGTGTATCTCCACGTCGGGCGAGTCGCCGAAGGTGAGCCGACAGGTGTCGGCGCGGTAGGTCGCTGCGGAGAGTGCCGCGGTGCGGCCCTCGGCGAAGAAGCGGGTGGTGACGACCAGGACGGGCGAGCCGGGCAGCCGGTCGAGGTCCTTGGCGTCGTCCGCGCGGGCCGAGCCCAGCTCGACGGCGCGGTCCTGGCCCTCCAGTTCCAGGCGCTGCAGCTCGCGCAGCACCGCACGCGCGCGTGCCGGACCGGACGGGGCGTCGATCGCCGTGAGGTCGGGCACCGAGGCGGCCGGGACGTAGAGCAGGTCGGTGGCGACGCGCTGGCCGTGGGACATCCGGGAGCGGCGCACGATGTGCACGGGCTCGCCGGAGCCGGTCTTCAGGGCGGCGGCGACGGCTGCGGGCGGCGCGGACTGGGCACAGTCCACGGGCTGCCAGGCGTCGGCGGCGGCGCCCGGCCAGGCGTGCTGCTCGGTGCCGACGGCCACGCCCACGCGCGGGGGCGCGACGGTGGTGCCGACACCGCGGCGGCGCTGCAGCCGACCCTCCAGCTCCAGCTGTTCGAGGGCCTGGCGGAGCGTGGCGCGGGCCACGCCGAAGCGGGCGGCGAGGTCGCGCTCGTTGGGCAGGATCTCGCCGACCGAGAACTCCGAGTCCAGTGCCTCACTGAGCACGGTCTTGAGATGCCAGTACTTCGGTTCCGGCACCGATTCCAGCTGCGTGGTCCCCACCCTGTCCTCCGCAAGAGCCGTGGTCCGGCAGTTTTTAGCGCCCTTGTTTATTAAAGGTTGTTGCACTTATCAGCGACGATAGGGCGGCTGTCACCCTTGGTCAAGACCAATCCTCGATCCCTGGGGCAATGCACAGGGCGGAGCAGTGAAGCGTTCACGAGGCGTTCGTACGCGGCCGCATGTGTGACATCCCGGCAAAGCCCCCGTCGCACGACGGAGTTTTCGGGGCGCAGCCGGGGTCTTCCGGTCCACGTGCTCGGCGCCGGCGACACGCCTGCCGCGGTCCCGGCCGAATCAGCTCCCGCGGGACCGGCCCGGACCACAATGTCCGCGGACCGCCGGTGGCCGGCGGCCGGGGTCCAGGAGGTGACCGATGCGCTTCGCGGTGCTGGGCACGGGCGAGGTGGGCTGCACACTCGGCAGCAGACTGGTGGAGCTGGGGTACGAGGTGACCCTCGGGTCGCGGGTGAGGGACAATCCGATCGCGGTGGAGTGGGCCACGGCCGCGGGCGGCCGGGCGCACGCGGGCACGTTCGCGGACGCGGCCGCGACGGCCGACATGGTCGTGAACGCGGTGGGCGGCCGGGTGGCGCTCGACGCCCTGCGGGCGACAGGGGCGGAGAACCTGGACGGCAGGATCCTGGTGGACGTCTGCAATCCCGTGTCCTTCGAGGACGGGCAGCTGCGGCTGGAGCCGGCGGAGTCGGACAGCGTGGGCGAGCAGATCCAGCGGGCCTTCCCGCACGCGCGCGTGGTGAAGACGTTGAACACCGTCAACTGCCAGGTGATGGTGGCGCCGGGGCGCGTTCCGGGCGGGCACAACCTGTTCGTGTGCGGTGACGATGCCGACGCCAAGCAGCAGGTGACGCAGCTGCTGGGCGAGTTCGGCTGGTCGTCCGAGCGGGTCCTGGACCTCGGCGGGATCCGGTCGGCGCGGTCCGTGGAGATGCTGCTGCCGCTGTGGTTCGGGCTCTTCCAGAAGTTCGGGCACGCCGATTTCAACATCGAGGTGCGCCGGGGACATTGAGGCCCACAGGAGCGCGACACGCGCCACAACAAGGGGCTACCCGCCGGTAGCAATTGCTGACAAGCTGTCTACGGCGTCCGTCAGCAGCCCAGACGAGGAGCACCCCCATGTCCGCCACCGTCTCCTTCAAGGTCCCCACTCGGCACGGCCCGAAGGACGTGACCGTCTCCTACGCGCGCGTGGGACGCGGCGAGCCGCTGGTCCTGCTGCACGGCATCGGCCACCACCGGCAGGCCTGGGACCCGGTGGTGGACATCCTCGCGACCGAACGCGACGTGATCGCCGTCGACCTGCCGGGGTTCGGCGCGTCCCCGGGCCTGCCGGCCGGCCTGGCCTACGACCTGCCCAGCACCGACTCCGTGCTCGGCGCCCTGTTCGAGGCCCTGGACCTGGACCGCCCGCACGTGGCCGGCAACTCGCTGGGCGGCCTGCTGGCCCTGGAGCTGGGCCGCGAGAAGCTCGTACGGTCCGTCACAGCCCTCTCCCCGGCCGGTTTCTGGACGGAGGCCGAGCGGCGCTACGCCTTCGCACTCCTGCTCACGATGCGGGGCATCGCCCAGCGGCTCCCGCTGCCCTTGGTGGAGCGGCTGTCGCGGACCGCGGCCGGGCGTACCGCGCTGACCAGCACCATCTACGGCCGTCCCGCGCGCCGTTCACCCGAGGCCGTGGTCGCCGAGACGCTCGCCCTGGTGGGGGCCACGGGATTCGACGCGACCCTGCAGGCGGGCGCCACCGTCCGGTTCACCGACGATCTGCCGGGGCTGCCGGTCACCGTGGCCTGGGGCACCCGGGACCGACTCCTCGTGCGCCGTCAGGGCATCCGGGCCAAGACGATCATCCCGCACGCCCGGCTGGTCCGGCTGCCCGGCTGCGGGCACTGCCCGATGAACGACGACCCGGCGCTCGTCGCGCGCGTGATCCTCGACGGCAGCCGCTGACCGACCGCCGAGCGCGCCGGAGCCGAGGACGACCCCGGCGCCCACCAGGGCGCTGCCTGCGGCCTGCGCGAGCCCGTAGGAGCCGGTGCCGACCAGCGGGGCGGTGCAGGCTGCGGCCACCGGGATGAGCCCGGAGAAGAGCGTGGCCCGTTCCGCGCCGAGCCGCTGCATGGCCACGTACCAGCACACGAAGCCGACGACGGTGACGACAGCCGCCTGCCACAGCAGTGCGGCGGTCTCCCCGGCGTCGGGACGGCGCAGCCAGGCGTCGCCGTCCAGGACCACACCGGCGAGCGCCGCCTCGACGGCGGCGACGGCGCACACCGTCGCGGACAGCAGCCGCGGCCCGAGCGGCCGCAGCACCGGCGCGGCGAGGACGGCGAACCCCACCTCCCCGCCGAGCGCGCACGCCGAGAAGACGATGCCCGGTCCGTCCGTGCGGCCCCAGCCCTGCACGGTGAACGCGCCGACGGCGACGAGCGACGCGCCGTACAGCACCGCACGCTGCGGGCGGCGCCCGTCGAGGAGCGGGACGAGGACGGCCACCACGACCGGTGCGCAGCCGACGAAGACACCCGGAACCGCCGGTTCGGCGCCGCGCTCGGCGGCGATGACGGCCAGGTTGAACCCGACCATCCCGACGGCCGCCAGCAGGGCGAGGCGCGCCCACTGACGTGGACCGAGCGCGCGCAGCCGCCGCGCCCCGTCCCGTCCGGCGAGCGGGGCCAGCAGCAGACAGGCCAGGGTGTACCGCAGGAACTGGCCGCCGGCGTACGGGTAGTGGCCCAGGACGCTGTTGGCGGTGAAGGACCCGCCGACGAGCACACAGGCAAGGGCGGCGAGCAGGGCGCCGCGGGTGGTGGTGCCCGTGCGGGCGGTGGCGGCTTTCATGACGGCGACGCTACGAAGCCGAGCGGCCCGGTTTAAGGTCCACTTCCATGACGTCATCGGGGACCAATACGGGCGGCCTCGTGGGCTCCGCCGCGTGGGAACTGCTGCTGCCGGCGGCCTCGTCACCGCCGCGCGCGCGTGGCCGTGCCCTCCAGGCCGCGCTGCGCGAGGCGATCCGCTCGGGGCGCCTCGCGCCTGGCACGCGACTGCCGTCCAGCCGGGACCTCGCCGCCGACCTCGGCGTGTCACGGGGTCTGGTCACGGAGGCGTACGAGCAGCTGACGGCCGAGGGGTATCTGCGCAGCGGCCGGGGCGCGGGAACCTGGGTGGGCGACGCCGTACGGGCGGCCCGGCCCCCCGCGCGCGACCTCGCTCCCCGCGCCCCCGGTACCCGGGCCGACTTCGTCCCGGGTACGCCGGACCTGTCGCTGTTCCCGCGGACCGCCTGGGCCGCCGTACAGCGCGCCGTGCTGGCCGAGCTGCCGCACCACGACCTCGGCTACCCGGACCCGCGCGGGCTGCCCCGGCTGCGCACCGCGCTCGCCGGACTGCTCACCCGCCGCCGGGGCGTGGTGGCCGACCCGGAGCGGATCGTGGTCGTCTCCGGTGTCGCCCAGGCGAGTGCCCTGGTCGGATCCGTGCTCCACGCGCGCGGGATGCGCACGATCGGGGTCGAGGACCCGGGCAGTCCGCAGCACGACGGCCTGTACGCGGCGGCCGGCCTGCGCACCGTACCGCTGCCGCTGGACGAGGACGGCCTGGCCCTCGAACCGCTGCGCGCGTCCGGTGCACGGGCCGTGGTGACGACTCCGGCGCACCAGTACCCCACCGGAATCGCGTACTCCGCGGCGCGGCGCGCCGAACTGCTGGACTGGGCACGGTCGGTGGACGGCCTGGTGCTGGAGGACGACTACGACGGGGACTTCCGCTACGACCGCGCACCCGTCGGCGCCCTCCAGGGCCTCGATCCGGAACGCGTCGCCTACATGGGCTCGGCCAGCAAGTCCCTCGCCCCCGGCCTGCGGCTGGGCTGGCTGCTCGTGCCCGCGGCTCTGACGGAGGAGGTCGTGGAGCGCAAGCGGACCACCGACCTCGGCCATCCCTCGCTCGACCAGGCGCTGTTCGCGCACTTCGTGGAGCGCGGCGACTACGACCGGCAGCTGCGCCGCTGCCAGCGCGCCTACCGGGAGCGGCGCGACACCCTGGTCGCCGCCCTGGCCGAGCACGTCCCCGAGGCGCGGGTGTCCGGGATCGCCGCGGGCCTGCATGCCATCGCCGAACTCCCCGAACGGTACGGCCCGGAGGACGACTTCGTGGAACGGGTCGCCGACGCCGGCATCGCCGTACGCCCGCTCGGTGCCTGCACGCGCGCGCGTACCGGTGACGGCAGGGTGCGGCTGGTGCTCGGGTACGCGCATCTCGCGCCGACCAGGATCCGTGCGGGGGTACGGATCCTGGCCGAGGCGCTCGCCGGCTGACCGGATGCGATCGGCGGGGCCGCGGACCGTTGTTCACTTGTGGTTTGCGTGCGCGCCGCGGCGCACCAGTAGGTGTGGCTCTGCACACGGGCAGGATCCCGTCACAGGAGGCGCAGCCATGTCCCACCGTCCGTTCCCCGGCCGCCGCAGCGTGCTGCGCGGCTCCCTCGCCGCGTCGGCGGCCCTGACCCTGCCAGCCGGCCTCGGCGCGGCACCGGCGTTCGCCCTCTCCGGGCGTCCCGAGGCGGGCTGGGGCGTGCAGACGGGCGACGTGACCGCCGACTCGGGCCTGGTGTGGGTGCGTTCGGACCGGCCGGCCCGGATGGTCGTGGAGACCTCGGCCACCGAGTCGTTCCGCAACCCGCGCAGATGGCACGGCCCGCTGCTGGGCGCCGACACGGACTTCACCGGCACCGCACGGCTGCACGGCCTGCCCTCCGGCGAGCAGATCCACTACCGCGTGCTCCTCGCGGACCCGGACGACCCGCGCCGCACCGGCGAGCCGGTGACCGGCACCTTCCGCACCGTCTCCCGGCACCGCCGCGACGGCGTGCGGTTCCTGTGGTCGGGCGACCTGGCCGGCCAGGGCTGGGGCATCAACCCCGACCACGGCGGCTACCGGATCTACGACGCGATGGCGAATCTCGACCCGGACTTCTTCCTGTGCAGCGGCGACAACATCTACGCCGACGGCCCGATCACCGCCACCCAGGCCCTGCCGGACGGCACCACCTGGCGGAACATCACCACCGAGGAGAAGGCGAAGGTCGCCGAGACCCTCGCCGAGTACCGGGGAAACTTCCGCTACAACCTGCTCGACGAGAACCTCAGGCGGTTCAACGCCCAGGTGCCGTCGGTCATCCAGTGGGACGACCACGAGGTGCGCAACAACTGGTATCCGGGCGAGGTGATCGCCTCCACCGACACCCGGTACACCGAGAAGAGCGTCGACGTGCTGGCGGCGCGCGCCCGGCGGGCGTTCAGCGAGTACTTCCCGGTCTCCACGCTGCGCCCGGGCGCGAAGGAGGGCCGGGTCTACCGCGTGCTGCACCAGGGCCCGCTGCTGGACGTGTTCGTGCTGGACATGCGGACCTACCGCAACGCCAACTCCACCGACGACCAGACCGTGGACCCGCAGGGCATCCTCGGCCGTGAGCAGCTGGAGTGGCTCAAGCGGGAACTGTCCCGGTCGCGCGCGGTGTGGAAGGTGATAGCCGCCGACATGCCGCTCGGGCTCGTGGTGCCCGACCCGATGGAGAACAAGCCGGACTTCGAGGCGGTGGCGCAGGGCGACCCGGGCGACCCGCTGGGCCGCGAGCTGCAGATCGCCGAACTGCTGCGCTTCGTCAAGCACCGCCGGATCACCGGCACGCTGTGGCTGACGGCGGACGTGCACCACACCTCGGCCCAGCACTACCAGCCGGCGCGGGCCGCCTTCACCGATTTCGAGCCGTTCTGGGAGTTCGTCTCCGGACCGCTGAACGCCGGTGCGTTCCCGGCCAGCGCGCTGGACAACACCTTCGGTCCGGAGCGGGTGTTCGTGAAGGCGCCGACCGCGTCGAACGTGTCGCCCGCGGGCGGCTACCAGTTCTTCGGCGAGGTCGACATCGACGGCGACAGCGGCGAACTGACGGTACGACTGCGCGAGCAGGACGGCACGGTGCTGTTCACGCAGACGCTGCAGCCGGGCCGGGTCGGCCAGTAGGTGGCGCCGCGGGGCCACCGGGTCCCGTACGCTCGAAACCGTGCCGCGCACCGGCGTCATCCCCCGGAGCGCGGCACGGTCGCCTCCCCGCCAACTCCCCGCCTGGCGGGTGTTTTCGCAGGTCAGACCGATTGTCAGTGGTCGCCTCTACGGTTTTTCCCATGACGCGATCTCTGCAGGCCGTGACCTATCGCCGACCCTCCGCACTCGAGTCCGCGGCGGACGGGCGCCGGCTCGGGCTGGAAACGTCCCGGGGTGCCACACCCACGGGTGCCGAGGACCATCCGCGGTTCTTCGCAGGCTTTCTGACCTCGCCTCAGATCTCGGCGGCGGCACTGCTGGCGGTGGCCGACGTGGCGGCCGCGCGCTACTACCAGCCGCAGCTGCGCGCCTCACTCGACCCGGTGGTGACGGGCAACGGCGACCGGCTGCGCTTCGAGTCCTTCTCCGGCTGCGGCGGGGTGTACGCACGGCTGGACGTGCTCACCCCGGGCCTCGACGGCGGCGAGGTGGGGCACGGGACGACGAACGTGGACGTCAACAACCCGCTGCGCGAGGCGCTGTCCCGGATCGGCACGGACGATCCGCTCCATCTGCGGGTCGGACCGGACGAGTTGGCGGTCACGACGCTGGACGGCCCGGTGGTGGAGAAGAAGGTCCCGCTGCCCGACCGGTGGCTGCGCGGCTTCGCCGAGGCCCAGGTGGTCGCGGCCGGCTTCGATCTGCGGGCGGAGCTGCCGGCGGACGAGGCGGTGCGGTTCCTGCGCGGGTTGCCGAGGGCGGGCGGGGGAAGGCGGGCCTCGGGCGGTCCGCGCTGGGTGGTGCCGGTGGGCCGGGGGCTGCGGCCGACGACGCGGGCGGTGCCGGGCGCGGTCTGCCTGCCGGGTCCGGAGCGGCTGGCGGCACTGCAGCGGGTGCTGCGGCATGCGACGGCGCTGCGGGTGTACGGCCCCGCGGTCGACGGCGGCGGTACGGCGGCCGCTGCGGCCGCCGCCTGGGAGGTCGTCCTGCCCGGGATGCGGCTCACACTGACCCTGTCCCCCGACGCCGCGCGTGGCTTCTCCGGCGAGGGCGGCGTGCTGGATGCGCTCGCCACGGAGGAGGCCGCCGGGGACGCCGAGCTGATCGCCGTGCTGCTTGCCTGGGAACCGCGCATCGAGGTGGCCGACCTCGCGGCGGCCTCGGGTCTCACGCCCGAGCGGGTGCGGGCCGCGCTGGTCCGCCTCGGCACCTCGGGCCGTGTCGGGTACGACACTGCGGAGGCGGCCTACTTCCACAGGGAGCTGCCCTACGACGCCGAGCGCGTCGAGCGGCACAACCCCCGGCTGCGCTCGGCCCGGGCGCTGGTGGCGGCGGGCGCGGTGTCCCTGGACGGCGGGCCGGCCACGGTGACCGCCGAGGACGGACATGTGCACCGGGTGCGGGACGAGGCGGGGGTGCTCAGCTGCAGCTGCCTGTGGTGGGCGAAGTACCGGGGCGGACGTGGCCCGTGCAAGCACGCGCTGGCGGTGCGGATGGTGCGACGGGGCGCCGCGGTGGGACAGGACATGGCGATCGGCGGGGGTGTGCGATGACCGCACTGACGGAGACGGTACGGGCCGGGCGCACGGCGGAGACGCTGCGGCTGGTGACGGGAATGACGGACGCGGAACGGCGCGCGTGTCTGGGCGAGTTGAAGGAGCTGCGCAAGGAGCTGCGGGCCGTCCCGATGTGGGAGAGCCGGTCGCAGCGGGTCCTCCCGGCGCTGCACCTGGCCGGGGCCGCCTGCCACACGGGGGCCGCCGCGGCCGCCGCCTGGCTCGCGGCGAGCGACCTGCGCTGGAGCCAGGCGCCCGTCGACTCCCTCCTGCGTGCGCTGGAGGCCCGGGACACGGGCTGGCTGGCCGACGTGGCACACCGGCTGGCACAGCGCCCCACCTCCGCAAGCGTGCAGTACGAGCTGATGGCGGGGCTGGTCAGCCGGTCGGGTTGCGAGGTGCCGGTGACGGACGCCTATGTGATCGGCTGGATCCGGCACATCAGCAGCGGCGTCCGGCGCCGGGACGGCCTCGCCGAGCTGCTGCGCCGCGAGCCGAACCTCGCACCGCTGGTCGGCGGGCTGTTCACCCTCTCGGATGTCGGTGAGGTGCGCTGGCTGCTCGGCGAAGGACCGGGCTCGTGGCAGAGCGCCCTGGCGGAAGTGACCCGGGAAGGCTTCCTGGACCGGACGTTCCTGGTCGACGCCTGCGTGGCCCGGCTGCTGCGCGGGGGCGGGCCCACCGACCACCGGATCTTCCTTCCGCTGCTGACGGAACTCGCGCTCACCCAGGAGGAGGAGCGGGCGCGGATCCCGGACTGGACGGCGCTGTCCCGGGATGCGGTCTCCCCCGTCGCCTCCCGCGCGCAGGAGGTGCTGGCCGCCCTGGCGCTGGACGGTGCCCTGGACACGCGGCAGCTGGCCGAGGCTTCCGAAGGGCTGCTGTTCCGCGGCGAGAAGAAGCTCGTACGGGCCCAGCTGGTCCTGCTCGGCAAGGTGCTCTCCCGCGATCCGGGCACGGCGGCGGAGCTGCTGCCGGTCGTGGCCCAGGCGTTCGGGCACGAGGACACCCAGGTGCAGGAGCGGGCACTGAAGCTCGTCGAACGACACGTGAAGAAACTCGACTCCGTCGACGTGCGTGACGAACTCGTCCGTGCGGCCGATCAGTTGGCTCCGGCGCTGCGCACACGGGCGGCCGCCGCGCTGGGTGTCGCCACGGTCGGATCGGAGGAGGTGTTCGAGGAGGTGCTGCCGCCGGCCCCGGAGCCGGTACGGCTGGAGCCTGCGCCGCAGGCGGCGGTGGAACTGGCCGAGGAACTGGGGGCGTTGCTGGCCTCCGACGGTGACGTGGCCGCGTTCGAGCGGGCGCTGGACGGTCTGGTGCGGCACGTGTACCAGGACCCGGACGCGCTGCGCGCGGCGCTCGTACCGGTGATCGCGAACCGCTGGTGGGCCAAGGACCAGACCCGTCACTGGCCACGCGCGGACGACATGTTCGGCAACACCCGCTACGGCACCGTCAACGCCCAGGACGGCCTCGACCTGCTCCTCGCAGCGCTGCACGGCAAGGTGACCACGGCCACGCTGCACGCGGCGGTGCGACAGGGACCGAAGGAACACGAGTGCGCACACAGCGGGCTCGCCCGGGTCTTCGACGCCCGGCTTCGCGAAGTGGCCTACCGCCTGCGCACGGAACCGATGCCGCTGCTCCTCGCCACGCCCACCTGGGGCACGGGCCTGCTGGAGCCGGAGGAGCTGGTGACCCGTCTCGCAGAGTACCGCCGCCTGGACGCCCGGGTCGGCGCGACCGACTTCGCCCAGGCTCTGCTGCGTGTTCGCAGGGACGACCGTGCGGCGGCCGAGGAGGCGGCCCTGCGGGCGAAGACGCTCGGCACCCGGGAGGGCGCACGACTCGCCCGCTGGCTGACCACCGACGACGCCGCCCCGGGCAGGCGGCTCACCCACTGGCTGCGCACCGGCACCACCGCTCCGGAGCCGGCCCGGCGCCGGACCAAGGGCGTGCGGATCCTCGTGGAGCTGGGCGAACTCCCGGAGCTGCAGGGGGGATTCCCACAGGAGTTCCGCCAGCTCGGCCAACCGCTGTCCACCTTCGCCGACCGCTGGCACTGCACCCACTGGAACCACGCGATACGCCCGCACTGGCTCGCCGTGCTCCCGGAGCGCCGGGAGCTGGTCGCGGCGCGGATGCTCCACGATCTGGCCGACACGGCCGTCGAGGACGACCGCGGTGCCGCCGCCGTCCTCCCCCTGCTCGCCGAGTCCGGCGGCGAGGCGGGCGAGGCCGTCCACCTGTGCATGGCGTACGGGCTCGGTGCGCGGCACCAGGAGGACCGGCTCGCCGCCGTGGACGCCCTGCTGGTGCTCGCCGCGCGGGGACAGCTCGACGCGGCGCGGCTGGGCACGGATCTGGGCGAGCTGGTCGGGCGCGGTGCGGTGAAGCCGCAGCGGCTGGCCGAGTCGGCGCGGACGGCGGCGGCCACGGGAGCCCATGCAACGATAGGGGAGATGCTCCGGCACGCCCTGCCCGTTCCGCTGGCCGGCCTCGCGACCGCCCGCCCGGAGGCGGCGGCCGTGGCGGCCCGGGGCCTCGGGGACCTGCTGGCCGCCGCGGCCGAGTGCGCCGAGCGTTCCGGGGCCCGCGGAGACGTACCGCATCTGGCGGAGACCGCCGCACGCACCGGCGCCTCCCGTCTGGTCACCCAGGCGCGGCGGCTGCGGGACGCCCTGGCGGTGGAGGCGGAGGCGGTGGTGGCCGCCTGAGCCGGACCGGGATATCCGCACACGTCAACGATAGAAAATGCAACAAAGGGGGCGGAAGCATGCTTTACTCATCGGTCACACATCGTTCGTGATCACGCAACACCGTTCCTCCACAGTGGCTGCATGACTCCAGAGATGTCTCATGTGACCCGGACGAAGCACGGACGGCCCGTGCACCACTGGCGGCGGGACCTCGTCGAACTCGCCGCCCTGTTCACCGCCGTGGCGGTGGCGGACGGGGTGGCGAACCTGATCGGACACGGGCCCGACGGTCCGGCCCTGCTGGTGATCTCGGCGATCGTGCTGGCCGCGACGGCGGGCTTCCACACCTGGTGGGCTCGGCGCCACGGGCACGCACCGCCGACCGAGGATACCGGTGCCCGGCCGGCCGCGGAGCCGCGGCCGGCCGGGCTCTCGCCGGAACCGGAGGCGTCGGCGCAGGACGTGACCGGGGCGAGCGCGCTGTGGCGGATGCGGACGACCGTACGGGACGAGCCCGGTTCGCTGGCGGCGCTGTGCACGGCGCTGGCCGGGCGGCGGGTCGACATCCTGAGTCTGCAGGCGCACCCGCTGGGCGACGGCACGGTCGACGAGTTCCTGCTGCGGGCGCCCGGGGCGCTGGCGGCGACCGAGATCGCCCGGGCGGTCTCGCTGGCCGGCGGGACGTCCACCTGGATCGAGCGGGCCGACGCCCACGACCTGGTGGACGCCCCCACCCGGGTCCTCGGCCTCGCGGCGCGCACCGCGCTGGACGCGGCGGAACTCCCGCTGGCCCTACGACAGTTGCTGGGCCGGTGCACGATCCGCTCGCTGCCCGCCAAGCCCGTCGGCGGCGGTCGCGGACCGGAGCCCGTGCCGGTCGAGGGGGTCCTCGAGGACACGGTCATGCGGTTGCGGGCGCCGGAGGGCGGTGTGCTCACCGTGGAGCGGCCGTACCTGCCGTTCACGCCGACCGAGTTCGCCCGGGCCAGGGCGTTGGTGGAGCTGGACGCCCGGCTCGGTCCGCGGATCCCTCGCGGCCAGGACGTGCTGACGCTGCCCGAGGGCAACGACATCACCGTGCGCCGGGTGGACACCGGTGACCTGGCACCGGCCCGGGCGATGCACGAGCGGTGCTCGAAGCGCACGCTCGGCATGCGGTACCACGGGCCGGTCGGCGATGCCGACCGCTATCTGAACCACCTGCTCAGCCCGCGCTTCGGGCGGACGCTGGCCGCTCAGACCGGCTCCGGCCGCATCGTCGGCCTCGGGCATCTGCTGTGGGACGGCGACGAGACCGAGGTCGCGCTGCTGATCGAGGACGACTGGCAGCGGCGGGGCATCGGCGCCGAGCTGCTGGGCCGTCTGGTGGCGATGGCGGTGGAGGCGGGCTGCGCGAGCGTGTACGCCGTGACGCAGGCCTCCAACACCGGGATGGTCGCCGCGATGCGCGGTCTCGGGCTGCCGCTGGACTACCAGATCGAGGAGGGCACCCTGGTCATCACGGCCCGTCTGGAGGCCGCCCCGGTGGCCGTGCTGCCGCCGTACGACGGCAGCGGGGAGCGGCTCGGCGGGTCCGCCCGCCGCGACTGAGGTCGCCGCCCGACGGCGGCCCGGTCCCCAGCGCCGGGCCGCCGTCGGGCGGACAGCCGTCAGCCCGCGGCCTCCCGCAGGCCCACGGGCTCCGGCAGCCGTACCGGCGTCCGGGTCCGCTCCCCCAGGGCGTTGTCCAGGTCCAGCCACAGGTCGTCGACGTCTTCCAGGCCCACCGACATCCGCAGCAGCCGGTCGCTCACTCCCGCGCCGCGCCGGTCGTCGGCATCCACGATCCGGTGGCTGATGGACGCGGGGTGCTGGATGAGGGTGTCCACGCTGCCCAGGCTGACCGCCGGGGTGATCAGCCGGACCCGGGAGATCACCTCGTGCGGGTCGCCGTGCACCTCGAAGGCGAGCATCGCCCCGCCCAGGCGCGGATAGCTGACGCGGGCGACGCGCGGGTCGGCGGCGAGCCGGCGGGCCAACACGGCGGCACTGGCGGAGGCGGCCCGGACCCGCACCGGCAGCGTGGACAGGCCCCGGAGCAGCAGGTAGCCGGCCAGCGGATGCAGGACACCGCCCGTGGCGAAACGTATCTGCCGAAGTCGTCCGGCCAGTTCCTCGTCGCAGGCCACCACTCCGGCCAGCACGTCACCGTGGCCGCCGAGGTACTTGGTGGCGCTGTGCAGCACCAGCCGTGCACCCTGCTCGGCGGGGCGTTGCAGGACGGGTGTGGCGAAGGTGTTGTCGGCGAGCAGCGGGACCGAGCCGCAGGCGTGGGCGACGGCCCGCAGGTCGACTTCGGCGAGGGTCGGGTTGGCCGGGGACTCGACCATCACCAGACCGGTGTCGGGCCGCAGCGCGTCGGCGATGCCCGCCGGGTCGGTCCAGGTCACCTCCGTACCGAGGAGCCCCGCGGTCAGCAGGTGGTCGCTGCAGCCGTACAGGGGCCGTACGGCGACGACATGGCGCAGGCCGGCGGCGGAGCGGGCGAGGAGGACCGCACTCAGCGCGGCCATGCCGCTGGCGAAGGCCACGGCGGACTCGGTGCCCTCCAGCCGGGCCAGGGCGGTCTCGAAACGGGCGACGGTCGGATTGCCGAGGCGGCCGTAGACCGGCGGGCCCACCGGGTCGGCGCCGTCGGTGGCGAAGGCGTCGATGCGGGCGGCCTCGGCGCGGCTGTCGTAGGAGGGGTAGGTGGTGGACAGGTCGATGGGCGGGGCGTGCAGGCCCTGGCGGGCGAGGTCGTCGCGGCCGGCGTGGACGGCCTCGGTGGCCAGTGCTCTCGGTGCGGTGCGTACGTCGTCGTAGGCACCGGTGCTCGCTGTGTCCATGGCGGAAGGTTGAACACCGGACGGGCGTCTGGATTCGAACACCGTGCTACGTTCGGCCAATGGCTGAATCTGTCGTACTGGATCCGGTGGATCTTCATCTGTTGCGGCTGCTGCAGAACGACGCCCGGACCACCTACCGCGATCTCGCCGCGCAGGTCGGCGTGGCGCCGTCGACCTGTCTGGACCGGGTGACCCGGCTGCGCCGCTCGGGCGTGATCCTCGGCCATCAGCTGCGGCTGGATCCGGCCAAGCTGGGGCGCGGCCTGGAAGCCCTGCTGTCGGTGCAGGTCAGGCCGCATCGGCGGGAGCTGGTGGGACCGTTCGTCGAGCGGATCCGCGCGCTGCCGGAGTCGCGGACCGTGTTCCATCTGACCGGCCCCGACGACTACCTGGTGCATGTGGCTGTCGCGGACATGGCCGATCTGCAGCGGCTGGTTCTGGACGAGTTCACGGCACACCGGGAAGTGGCCCGGGTGGAGACCCGGTTGATCTTCCAGCAGTGGGACTGCGGACCACTGCTGCCACCGGCCACGCCCAGAGCTGAATCGGGGATACCTGGGTGACGCAGGCATAGTCCGCGTATGAGGATGGGCGGCATGTCTGAGATCCAGAGCCTGCTGCCCCGCCAGGTCGCCGACGCATACGTGGACGACCTCATCGCCCTCGACCCGGTCACCGGCACCTACCTCGGTGTCAAGGAGAGTTCGAGCAGGCTGCCCGATTACTCGCCGCAGGGCCAGGAGGCCCTCGCGGAGCTGGCGCGGACCACCCTCGCCAAGCTCGACGAGGCGGAACGGCAGCCCGGCGCGGACAGTGACGTCGAGCGTCGCTGCGGGCGGCTGCTGCGCGAGCGACTGACCGCCGAGCTGGCCGTGCACGAGGCCGACGACCATCTGCGCGCGGTGGGCAACATGCACACGCCGGGCCACTCGGTGCGGGACGTCTTCACGGTGACGCCTTCGGAGACGGAGGAGGACTGGGCGGCGATCGCGCAGCGGCTGCGCGCGGTGCCCGCCGCGCTCGCGGGCTACCGGGAGTCCCTCGCCCTCGGTCTGGAGCGCAAGCTGTTCGCGTCGCCGCGGCCGACCGCGACCTTCGTCGAGCAGCTCACCGAGTGGTCCGACACCGACGGCCAGGGCCGCGGCTGGTACGAGGACTTCGCCGCCGCCGGTCCGGACGCGCTGCGCGCGGAGCTGGACGAGGCCGCCCGTGCCGCCACCGCCGCCGTGGCGGAGCTGCGGGACTGGATGCGGGACGTGTACGCGCCGGCCATCGAGGGCGCCCCGAACACGGTGGGCCGCGAGCGGTACGCGCGCTGGGCCCGCTACTTCAACGGTACCGACCTGGACCTGGACGAGGCGTACGCGTACGGCTGGTCGGAGTTCCACCGCATCCTCGGCGAGATGAAGCTGGAGGCGGAGAAGATCCTGCCCGGCGCCGAGACACCGTGGGTGGCGCTCGCGCACCTGGACGAGCACGGCCGGCACATCGAGGGCGTCGACGAGGTCCGCGAGTGGCTCCAGGGCCTGATGGACCGGGCCATCGAGGACCTGGACGGCACACACTTCGAACTCGCCGAACGGGTGCGGAAGGTGGAGTCGCGCATCGCCCCGCCCGGCGGTGCCGCGGCCCCGTACTACACGGCCCCGTCGGAGGACTTCTCGCGTCCCGGGCGCACCTGGCTGCCGACCATGGGGCAGACCCGGTTCCCGGTCTACGACCTGGTGTCGACCTGGTACCACGAGGGCGTGCCCGGGCATCACCTCCAGCTCGCGCAGTGGGCGCACGTGGCCAAGGACCTCTCCCGCTACCAGGCCACGGTCGGCGGGGTCAGCGCCAACGCGGAGGGCTGGGCGCTGTACGCGGAGCGGCTGATGGACGAGCTGGGCTACCTCACCGAACCGGAGGAGCGTCTCGGCTACCTGGACGCCCAGATGATGCGCGCGGCCCGGGTGATCGTCGACATCGGCATGCACCTGGAGCTGGAGATCCCGGCCGACTCGCCGTTCCGTCCCGGCGAGCGCTGGACGCCGGAGCTGGCGCAGGAGTTCTTCGGCGCGCACAGCAGCCGGCCCGCGGACTTCGTGGAGAGCGAGCTGACCCGGTACCTGACGATTCCGGGCCAGGCGATCGGCTACAAGCTCGGCGAGCGTGCCTGGCTGCTGGGCCGCGAGAACGCCCGCGCGCGGCACGGCGACGCCTTCGACCTGAAGGCCTGGCACATGGCGGCCCTGTCCCAGGGTTCGCTGGGCCTGGACGACCTGGTGGACGAGCTGTCCCGGCTCTGACCGCCGCGAGGTCTCAACGCCGGAAGCCGCCCTCGGAGTTGACGACCTCACCGGTGACCCAGCCCGCCTCGTCCGTGGCCAGCCACGCGATGAGCCGGGCCGGGTCGTCGGGCAGGCCCCAGCGTCCGTCGGGGAACCGGGCGGCCACGGCCGCGTGGGCCTCGCCGGTGGCGTAACCGGTGTCGACGGGGCCCGGGTTGACGGTGTTCAGGGTGATGCCCTGCTCTGCGAGGGTGGCGGCCAGGGAACGGGTGATCGAGGCGAGGGCGCCCTTCTGCAGGGCGTAGGCGATCTCGCCGGGCATCCCGCCCGCGATGTCCTGTCCGGAGGTCATCATCACCACGCGCCCGCCGGGAGCGCCCTCCGTCAGCCGGGCGCGCGAGCGGACGTACGCCTGGACGAGCAGCAGCACCGAGCGGGTGTCCACCGCCCAGTGGGCGTCCAGCATCGCCGCGTCGATCTCGTCCAGGGAGCCGTCGGATCCGCTCAGGGCGTGGTTGGCGACGAGGATGTCGAGCCGGCCGAACTCCGCCACGGCACTGTCGACCAGGCGGGCCGGTACCGCCGGGTCGGCCAGATCACCGGGTCCCGAGACGACGCGCGCCTCCGGATCGCCGAGCGCCTCGCGCACGGAGTCGGCGACGGCTTCGGGGCTGTCGGCGCCCCAAGGCATCGCGGCGTCGTGCGGCACATGGTGATGCACATAGACGCTCGCGCCGTACGCGGCCAGCCGCCGGGCCACCGCGTGCCCGATACCGGCACGCCTGCTGGCTCCGGTCACGAGCGCGGTACGGCCGCGCAGGGGCAGGGGGTCGCGGCGCAGCGCGCCGGGGGTGGGGTGCGTGGATGCGGGCATGGGCGATCACTGTACGCGGGGTGCGGGCGGTGCAGCGGAGCGCCGGAATCGTGACCGGGCTTCAGAGGATGGCGCGTTCGGAACGTCAGGTGTTGCGGATCCGGGACGTACGCAGGAGCGCCGACGAGCCGGACCACTCAACAACACGCTCTGCACGAGCCGCGTGAACGCCCGCCCCCGTCGGCCGTACGGCCGTCCCCCGGTGGCGGGGCCCCTGGTGAGGCCGCTTGCTGGTGGCAGAGGGCGAGTCGGAGGAGGCGGGCCGGACATGCAGGCAAGAGGTCCCGGGCCGGGGCAGGAAGCGATGGAGACGCCGCGGGCCGCCGGGCTGGCCGGAGTCGTGTTCGCGCTGCTGCTGGCCGCGGCGATCGTGCTGATCCGGCTGGGGATCCCGGAAGGGGCCGACGCGGTCACCCCGCCGGGGTTCACGGACTCAGCGCGACGCACCGCGGTGCGGACGGCCCTCGCCCTCGTACCGTTCGCCGGCATCTTCTTCCTGTGGTTCGTAGGAGC
This sequence comes from Streptomyces sp. NPDC005728, assembly GCF_040630895.1. NCBI lineage: Bacteria > Bacillati > Actinomycetota > Actinomycetes > Kitasatosporales > Streptomycetaceae > Streptomyces > Streptomyces sp. NPDC005728. The sequence continues at coordinate 20,399 of NZ_JBEXYL010000012.1, read as the reverse complement.
CGTACGGGCCCACGTCGGGGCGGTCGAGGACAAGTTCCTCGCCACCGTCCTCCTGGGCAGCGGACTGGTCTTCACGGCCACGATGTTCGGTGCCGCGGCGGCGGCCGATGCCGTGCTGGCGGTCGCGCATCCCTCCGATGCCAGTCCCGGGCTGTCCGCCCGGGACTTCGGCCGGTACTTCGCGTACACGATGATGACGGGGTACGCGATGCGGATGGCGGCCGTCTTCGTGTGCTCCATGTCGGTGATCGGGCACCGCCTCGGCGTGCTGCCGCGCTGGCTCAGCCTGCTGGGCTTCCCCACCGCACTGACGCTGCTGTTCGTCTCGTCGAACGTCCCGTGGGCAGAACTGGTCTTCCCCGCGTGGGCGCTGGTGCTGAGTGTCTACATCCTGGTGGCGAGCGGTCGTGCCCGGTCGCACGTCGCGGCGTCGCCGTGACCCCGCAGGGCGCCGCTCACCCGAACGGCGTGCCCCCGCGCGCGAGGCCTCCGTCGCCTCACCCATGCTGGCGAACGGGACATGACCGCTGTCCGGAGATGCCCGCGCGAATCGTGGTGGTACGCACCGGACCTGGCCACCGGAAGGGCGGAGCGTCGATGAGGCTCGTCGTCGATCTCAACAAGTGTCAGGGATACGCCCAGTGCGCGTTCCTCGCGCCCGACGTCTTCGCCATGCACGGCGAGGAGTCGCTCGTGTACAACCCCAGGCCGGACGAGGAGCAGCGGGAACGGCTGGCGCGCGCCGTCGCCGCCTGCCCCGTGCAGGCGATCACCGCCGACGGTCTGGACGGCGGCACGGAGGAGAGTGCCGTGTCCGGCCGGGAGGCGTCCGATGGCCGCTGATTACCTGGACTGGCTCAGGCGCGAGGGCCGGATCGTCATCGTGGGCGCCTCACTGGCCGGCCTGCGGGCCGCCGAGACCCTGCGGGCCGAGGGCTTTGCCGGTGAACTCACCCTGATCGGCGACGAGCCGTACGAGCCGTACGACCGGCCGCCGCTGTCCAAGGCTGTCCTGCTGGGCAAGGCGGACCCGCTCCACACCGAGCTGCCCCGGTGCCGCGAGGTCGACGCGAAGTGGCGCCTCGGCGTCGCCGCGACCGGTCTCGACATGACCGCGAAACGGGTGCGGCTGGCCGACGGGGACGAGGTCGCTTACGACCGTCTGCTGATCGCGACCGGAGTGCGCGCCCGGCCCTGGCCGAAGGAGTCGGAGGCGCAGCTGGACGGCGTCTTCGTGGTGCGGACCCGGGGCGACGCGGCCGCCCTGTACCGACGGCTGAAGGCACGGCCGCGCCGCGTCCTCATCATCGGCGCCGGGTTCGCCGGGTCGGAGATCGCCTCGGCCTGCCGGGAGATGGACCTCGCGGTCACCGTGGCCGAACGCGCGGGCGCACCCCTGGCGGGAGCGCTCGGCGGGGTGATCGGCGCGGTGTCCGCGGAGATGTACCACGAGAACGGTGTCGACCTGCGCACCGGTGTCATGGTCACGGGGCTGGAGGGCGATTCGGTGGGCCGGGTGAGGGCCGCCCATCTGTCCGACGAGAGTGCCGTCGAGACGGACCTGGTGGTCGTCTCGCTCGGCTCGATGCGCAACACCGAGTGGCTGGCCGGGTCGGGGCTCGGCGCGGGTCCCCGGGGCATCGCCTGTGACGCGGGGTGCCGCGCCTTCGACTTCCGGGGCATCGTCACCGACGACATCTTCGTCGCGGGCGATGTCGCCCGGTCCCCGCACGCGCTGTTCGGCTACCAGTTCCTCTCCCTCGAACACTGGGGCAACGCCGTCGCGCAGGCCGAGATCGCCGCGCACAACATGATCAGCCCCAGCAGTGAGCGCCGCCCGCACCTGTGGGTGCCCGCCTTCTGGTCGTCGCAGTTCCGCGTGAACATCAAGTCCGTCGGCGTCCCGCCCATGGGCGATCAGGTCATGATCACGCAGGGCTCCCTGGCCGAACGCCGCTTCGTCGGCGTCTACGGCTACCAGGGCCGCACCATCGCCGCCGTGAGCTTCGACAACACCCGGTGGCTGGAGTTCTACCAGCGGGAGATCGAGCGGGGCGCGCCGTTCCCGGTGGAGTACCCGACGGTGGACCGCCGCCCCGACGGCCGCCATCCGGTGCCGGCCGAGTTCCCCGACCCGTCCCTGCCGACCCACGGCCCGACCGTGACCCTCAGCGGCTACTCGCCGACCGACCGGCAACTGGTCTTCACCCCGGGCCACTGACCCGGCGCCCGGCCCTGACCCACCCCACGGACCTTCACGCCCCCAAGGACCCCGCATGACCCACGCCTCGCTCCTGCGCCAGATCACCGACTTCGCGAACCGTGCCAACCCGTATCCGCTGTACGAGGAGCTCCGCAAGACTCCGGTGCTGCACGAGGAGGCGAACGGTCCGTTCGTCATCAGCTCGTACTGGGACATCGAGAGCCTGCTCCACGACCCGCGGATCAGCTCCGACTTCACCAACCTCACCGCCGTGGGCGACGACGAGCTGTCCGGACCGGAGGCGACGGGGCTGCCTCCGAGCTTCATCCGGCTCGATCCGCCCGAGCACGACCGGCTGCGGCGGATCGCCAACAGCTCCTTCGGACCCCCGCACCAGCCCACCCGTATCGATTCCATGCGCGGCGAACTCGCCAGGATCGTCACCGACCTGATCGACGGGTTCGGGGACGCGCGGCAGATCGACGTGGTCGACCAGTTCGCGTACCCCTTCCCGGTGACCGTGATCTGCCGGCTGCTCGGTGTGCCCCGCGAGGACGAGCCCCGCTTCCGTGCCTGGGTCGACCCGATCGTCGCCGGCCTGGACCCGGACACCCGCACCAGCCCCGGCTCCGAGCAGGCCGCGCAGGAGGCACGGCTGCAGCTCGGCATGTACTTGAACGGGCTGGTGGAGCAGCGCGCCAGGGAACCGCGCGACGACATGCTGTCCGACCTGGTGCACAGTCACGCTCCGGACGGCGCCATGACGACGATGGAGGTGCTCAGCACCGCGGTGCTGCTGCTCATCGCGGGCCACGAGACGACCGTCAACCTGATCACCAACGGCATGCTCACCCTGCTGCGCCACCCCGAGTACCTGCAACGGCTGCGCGACGACCCGGGCCTGTCCGTGAAGATCGTCGAGGAACTCCTGCGTTACGAGCCGCCGGTGCAGCTCGTGCCGCAGCGCACCTGCATCGCCGACATCGAGGTGCGCGGTGTCACCATTCCCAAGGGCTCGCGGATCTGGCTCGTGCTCGCCGCGGGCAACCGGGACCCGCAGCGGTTCGCGGACCCCGACCGCTTCGATCCGGACCGCGGGGACATCCAGCACCTCGGCTTCGGCAGCGGCATCCACAGCTGCTTCGGCGCCCCGCTGGCCCGGCTGGAGGCCCAGATCGCGCTCACCGAACTCGTCCGCCGCCTCGACAACCCCCGGCTGGTCGAGGACCCGCCGCCCTACCGCCCGAACGCCGTGCTCCGCGGCCCGCGCCACCTGAACATCACGTTCGACGCCCTCCAGTGACCTCCCCCACGCTCGGACGGAGCCGGCGCGAGGGCACTCCCGTCGGCGGCCGGGTCAGTGCGCGAGCCGGCTGAGCCGGACCAGGCCGACCCAGGTCTCCGGTCCGGGCTGGGCGTAGGCGGCGCGCACCAGGTAGGGGCCCGGATCCAGCGGGACGCGCAGGTGCTCCTCGCCCGCCGCCGCGCCGCCCGGCCAGGCCGAGTCGAACAGCACCACCGGGCCGGGCACGTTCCAGCGGATCTCGTGTTCCCACACGGCCGTGTCGAGCGCGGCGGGGATCCGGGCCAGCAGCTCGCTCTCGGAGTTCGCGGCGGACCAGCGCACGAAGGTGCCGTGGTCGGGCAGGTAGGAGGTGGAGGCGGGTTCGTCGCCGAAGACGAGGGCCGCGCTGTCGCCGACCGGGAGCAGTCCGACGTACCCGTCGACCTCGCAGGCGCGGTCGTAGTCCGTGGCCAACTCCTCGCTGTCGGCGCCCGCCCAGAAGGCCAGCACCGTCTCCGGTACGGCTATCAGCGGGCCGCCGCCCGACTCCACCCACTCCAGTGCGCCTGGATCCGCGTATCGAGCCATGGGCAGAACCTACACGGGCGGGAGTCAGCAGCCGCACGCGCCTTCCACGGGTGCGGTCAGCGGGTCGGCGTCCCGCTGCGCCGGTCCCTCCCAGGTCTCGTACCCGAAGCCCTCTCGCGCCCAGTACTCGAAGCCGCCGAGCATCTCCTTGACCTGGTAACCGAGTTCGGCCAGGGCGAGGGCGGCGCGGGTGGCGCCGTTGCAGCCGGGGCCCCAGCAGTAGGTCACCACCGGGACGGACCTGTCGAGGAGTTGCTCGGCCTGCTCGGGGATGAGCGCGGTCGGCAGGTGCACGGCGCCGGGGATGTGCCCCTGGTCCCAGGACTCGGTCGAGCGGGAGTCGACCACGACGAAACCGGGGTCGCCGCCGGCCGCGAGCGCGGTGGCCACGTCGGACACGTCGGCGTGGAAGGCCAGGCCGGCCCGGAAGTAGGCGGCGGCCTCGGCAGGGGCGGCGGGGGCGACCCGCAGGACGGGGTTCACGGAGTGAGTGATCATGACCAGAAATCTAGGGCCGCGGGCCGGCTCACTGAAGTGGCGATCCCCGGGGTTCCTCTTGTTCGGCCGGGGATCTCCCTGCTATCCATCCGGCATGACCGTGTATTCCCCGGACGCCACCGACTGGCGCATCCTCGAAGTCCTCCAGCGTGAGGGCCGGGCCAGCTACGCCGAGCTGGCACGCGCCGTCTCCATGTCGCCGAGCGCGGTCACCGAACGGGTACGCCGGCTGGAGGAGGCCGGCGTCATCCAGGGGTACGCGGCGGTCGTGGACCCCGAGCGTCTCGGCCTGCCGATCCTCGCGTTCGTCCGCCTCCGCTACCCGAACGGCAACTACAAGCCCTTCCACGACCTGGTGGCGGCGTCCCCGGAGATCCTGGAGGCCCACCACGTGACCGGCGACGACTGCTTCGTCATCAAGGTCGCCGTGCGGTCGATGCCGCATCTGGAGGAGGTCTCCGGCCGGATCGGCGCGCTGGGTTCGGTGACCACGAGCGTGGTGTACTCCTCGCCCCTGCCCCGGCGCCCGCTCGGCCGCTGACCCGACCGGAGCGTTGCCGCCCCCGAATGGGTCACGTACCGGCGGGCGGGCGAAGGCTCACGAGCGGCGATCCGAGAGCTCTCCACGGGCACGCGCCGCTTCGACCTCGACGCCATGGGCCGAGTGACGGGTGTACGCGCCCACGGCTGGTGCGAGACCTACGCCTACGACAGCGCCGGCAACCTCACCGACGCGGCCGCGGCCGCCCACTCCGCCGCAGGTGGTCGTGACGTCGACGGCATGCCGATCCGGCGGGCGGGCAACACCATGAAAACAAGGTGTGGCCCGGCTGAGGTCCCGGCGGGTCTTCCGCGAGGCCCGGTGTGGTCCGAATCGAATGTCGCCCATCACTGCGGCGGTCCTCACCCTGGAGCGGCAACGCTCGAAGAGCTTTCTTGTCACCGGGCTGAATGGGGGTGAACCGATGGTTTCACGCGGTTGAACGTTCACGGCTGAGGCGAAGTCGGGGGGCGACACCAGCGGAACCCGTGTGGCGGCCGGACAGATCCTATTGGCCGAAGCATGTCAGTCGCCCCAAGGAGTCACCCCCTGATGCCGAGCATCACGTCCGCCGAGATACGTACCGTCCCGGCGAGCGGCAGATCCGCACCGCCCCAAGGCCACGCCCTGCGGCTCGACATCCAGGGGCTGCGCGCGGTGGCCGTCGGGCTGGTGGTGCTCTCCCACGCCGGGGTGTCCCAGGTCAGCGGCGGCTACATCGGTGTCGACGTCTTCTTCGTGATTTCCGGCTTCCTCATCACGTCGCTGCTGTCCCGCGAACTCGCCACCACCGGCCGGGTGTCGGTCCGTTCCTTCTACGCCCGCCGGGCACTGCGGCTGCTTCCCGCGTCGTCCCTGGTCATCGCCGTCACGCTGGGCGGGTCGTGGCTGTTCCTGTCGAAGGCGCGGCTCGCCGAGTACGCGGGCGACGCGCTCGCCAGCGCGGTGTACGCGGTCAACTTCCGGCTGGCGGCGGCCGGTACGGACTATCTCACCCAGAACAGTCCGCCGTCGCCGGTCCAGCACTTCTGGTCGCTCGCCGTGGAGGAGCAGTTCTACCTGGTGTGGCCGCTGCTCCTGCTGCTCACCTGGCGGGTCGCCCGCGGTCGGCGCCGACTGGTCGCGGTTCCGCTCGGGGTGCTGTGCCTGGGGTCGTTCGCGGAGGACGTTCTCGTGACGAACTCCTCGGCGCCCTGGGCGTACTTCGGCTCCCACACCCGAGTCTGGGAACTGGGTGTCGGCGCGCTCCTGGCGCTGGCCACCGGCCGGCTGGAACGACTGCCCGCCGCCCTCATGGCCCCGCTGACGTGGCTCGGCCTTGCCTGCGTCACGCTGGCAGCGGTCTGGTACGACGACGAGACGCCCTTCCCCGGCTACCACGTCCTCCTGCCGGTCGTCGGCACCGCGCTCGTACTGGCCGGCGGCTGCGCGCCCACCCCGCACGGCGCGGGGTGGCTGCTGGGGCGGCGACCGCTGGTGTGGCTCGGCGGACTCTCGTACGGCTGGTACCTGTGGCACTGGCCGCTGCTGGTCATAGCCCCGGCGGCGCTGGGCCGCGCCGACGGCACCGCCGAAGTGCCGCTCGCGCTCGGGCTGTCCGCGGCGGCGCTCGGCCTGGCGTGGCTGACGCTGCGCCTCGTCGAGAACCCGGTCCGCTTCCACCGGGCCTTCCGCAGGCGCCCCCGCCGTGCCCTGGCCCTCGGGGCCGCGCTGTCCGCGGGCGCCTCGGCGCTGTCTCTGACGGCGACGGCGGTTCCACCGACGATCGAGGTGGGCGACCCCGCGCCCGCGCTGGCGCCGACTCTCTCCGACGCACCGGCCCCGCAGGCACGTCTCAACGAACTCCTGACGTCGTCCCCCACCGCCCTGCCGAGCAACCTCGCCCCGCCCCTGCCGAAGGTGAAGTCCTCCCGCTCCGCGGTCTACCGAGACGGCTGCCACGTCGACTACGCCGCCACCCGCACCCGGCCCTGCGTCTACGGTGACCGGACATCGTCCCGTACGGTCGTCCTCTTCGGCGACTCCCACGCGGCCCAGTGGTTCCCGGCCCTGCAACAGCTCGCGACCGCACGCGGCTGGAAGCTGGTCTCGTTGACGAAGGCCTCATGCAAGGTCGCCGACGTGACCATCGTCACCGGTCACAAGCCGTACACCGCCTGCGACACCTGGCGCTCCAACGCCATGGCAAGGATCAAGACCCTGCGCCCCGCCCTGGTCGTCGTCTCCTCCTCGGACGCCGGCGACCCGGCCCGCCCCGCCGCCGACTCCCTCCACCAGTGGACCACCGGCTTCGAGAACACCTTCCGCGCCCTGGCCGCCTCCGGCTCCCGGGTCACCGCCCTACTCGACACCCCATGGCCCAAGGGGGACCCGATCGACTGCGCCGCCAGGAACTCCCTGCAACTACGCACCTGCGCAAACCACTTGCCGGACGCGACCCGCGACGCGACCCGCGGCGCAGCCATCCGCACCGCCGCATCCGCAACGGCCACCACAGTCATCGACCCCACCCCCTGGCTCTGCTCCCCCCGCACCGGCATGTGCCCCGTAGTCGTCGCCGACACCGCCGTCTACCGCGACGACAGCCACCTCTCAGAGGCGTACGCCGAGGCGCTCGCCCCGGTTCTGGCGCCGTCACTGGATCGCCTCCTGGGTGCGCCCTGAACACACCGGATGATCACGGCGACGGTGACCGAGTGATCACGGCGATGTCGAATGGGAGGGGAGACTGCGGATCTCGGCCGCCACACGAAGACCCTTGCCGGATCGGCAGGTCCCGCCAGCGTCCGGGCTCCGGCGCACGGAATGCCGGGTCACAGACGTCGCAGGTCTGAAAAGGCCGCGTTGCGCGAAGCCAAGCCGGACCACGTTCTGCTGGACGGCACCCTGGCGGAGCGCGACCGGGTCGGCGACGGCCGGGCCGACTTCTCCCCCAGGCACCGCCGGCACAGGACGAACCTACAGGTGGTGACCAACCCGGCCGGACAACTGCTGTGGATCTCGCGCGCCCTGCCCGGCCGCACCCACGACCTGACCGCCGCCCGCACAGGCGACCGAAATCCTGAGCCCACCTGATTTCCAGGTTGCCGCCCGGATGGTCAGGCCCGGTAACCACCATTGGCCCATGACCGCTCGCAACCCCGTCCAGCAACTCGCCGCCCATGCACAGACCGTCCTCGGCGAGGGCCCGTTTCCCCCGCCTCGCGGCTGGACACACATGGGGGCGGTGATCTGCGACGCCGGCTTCCATGCGCGCCGCAAGTACATGTCCATGCTCCGGCCGCGGCTTCTGCAGTTCCAAAAGGCATGGCCCGACGCAGCGACGGTCCGCGGCTTCCAGGCACGCCTCGCCACGGAAGACCTCGCCACCGCCATGAACTTCAACAGTCCCCGCAGGGTTGCTGCAGCCCATGGCATCACCGACCTCCTGGCCACGAACGGCGTTGACACCCGTGGCTCACGCGACGGCCCGTCCGGGGGACAGGCGGGGGACAGAAGGGCGAAGACGACCAAGGAAGGGAACAAAAAGGCAGGTGATAAATGCGTCCTGACTGGCCGCAATGTACGGGCGGGCGAGCGAAGGCTCACGAGCCGTCCGCGCCCCGCTGCCGCAGCGAAGACCCCGACCGTCCCTTCACGACCTCCAGCTGGGCGTGGACCCGGCGGCGCAGGTCGGCGACATGGCTGACGATGCCGACGCTGCGGTCGCGTTCGCGCAGGGAGTCGAGGACGTCCAGGACCTCGTCCAGGGTCTGGTCGTCGAGGCTGCCGAAGCCCTCGTCGATGAAGAGGGTGTCCAGCCGGACGCCTCCGGCCTCGTCGGTGACGACGTCGGCAAGGCCGAGGGCGAGGGCGAGGGAGGCGAAGAAGGTCTCGCCGCCGGACAGGGTGGCGGTGTCCCGCTCGCGGCCGGTCCAGGCGTCCACGACATGCAGTCCGAGTCCGCTGCGGCCGCGTCCGGTGCGGTCGTCGGAGTGGACCAGGGTGTACCGGCCCGAGGACATGCGCTGCAGGCGTACGGTCGCGGCGGCCGCGACCTGCTCCAGACGGGCCGCCAGGACGTACGACTCCAGGCGCATCCGGCGTTCGTTGTCGGCGGAGGTTCCCGCCGTGAGGGCGGCCATCCGGGCCACCCGGTCGTACTCCTCGCGCAGCGGGGCGAGGCCGCGTACGCCCTCGGCGGCGCGGGCGGAGAGGCGGTCCAGCTCGGTGCGGCTGCGGGCCGCAGCGTCGTGCCGGGAGGCGGCCTCGCGCAGCCGCCGTTCCGCCTCGGCCGCCGTCTGCTCGGCCGCGGCGAGGCCGGCGGGCGGCTGCTGGGCGGCGTCCGCCGTGCCGGCCTCCGCCAGCACGGCGCGTACGGCCGCCTCCTCCGACTGCCAGGTGTCCAGGCGGTGTTGGAGATCGCGGTGGGCCGTGTCGTCCAGGAGGGCGGCGGCCGCGGCCTGCGGGGTGTCGAAGCCGGCGCGGTAGGCGGCGTCGGCGAGGCGGGCGTCGGCGTCCTTGAGGCGCTGGGCGGCGTCCTCGGCGGCGCGTGAGGTGTCGGCGGCTTCGGTGAGCAGTGCCGCCTGCCGCTCCAGCTGTGCGGCGCGGGCGGCCACGCTGGCGGCGGTACCGCGCGCCTGCGTCAACTCCTGTACCAGGGCCCCTTGTTCACGGTCCAGTGTCTCGCGCCGGGTGAGGCGGGAAGCGGTCCGCACGGCGGCCTGCTGGCGGGCCCGAAGGCGCTGTTCCCGCTCGTGCTCGGCCTGCCGCAGCTCCTCCTGTGCGGCGTGCAGGGCGGAGGCGTTGCGGCGGGCGCGCGTGTACTCCTGTTCCAGCGCGTCGGCCTCGGCGGCGAGCCGGGCGGTGGGTGTGTCGCCGGCTTCGGCGCCGGCCGCGGCCAGGGCCTCCCGTACGAAGCCCAGGCGCCGTTCGTCCTCGGTGTGCTGTTCCCCGGCCCGCTGGTGGGCGGCGAGGGCGTGCTCCTCGGCCTCACGGTCGACGTGTCCGGCGACCCTGCGGGCCGGGGCGGGGTGCTCGACGGCTCCGCAGACGGCGCAGGGCGCGCCGTCGGTGAGGTGCGCGGCCAGCTCCGCGGCGATGCCGTTCAGGCGCTGTTCCTTGAGGTCCAGCCAGTGGGTGCGGGCGTCCAGGGCGCGCTGCCCGGAGGCGAGGGACCGGCGCTGTGCCTCCTCCAGGTCCGCGGCCAGCTCGTCCCGGGTGCGGGCCGCGCCAAGGCGCCGCCGTGCGGGTTCGCGCTGGACGGCGAGCTGTTCGGCGCGGGTGGCCGCCTCCTGGGCGGACTCGATGCGGGACCGGAGACCCGCGCGGGTGGCGTCCCACTCGTCGAGCCAGCCGTCGGCCTCGCGCAGGGCGTCCTCGTCGGCACGTTCCTGCCGGTCCAACCCCGCTCGCTCCTCGACCAGTTCGGCGAGCCGCTGTTCGGCGCGCCGGGCCGACTCGAGACCGCCCAGCTCCTCGGCGGCGCGGCGGGCGGCGGCCGCGAGGCCCGCGGGACCGGCGCCGGCGGTGGCAGTGGAGTCGGGGAGCGCTCCGCGCGCGCGGGCCTCGGCCTCGGCGGCCCTGCGGTGCTCGGCCTCGGCGGACTCCCACAGCTCCAGCGCGGGCGCCACCGTCTCCGCCTTGCGGGCGCGGGCCATGCGCTGCTGCGCCTCGCGGTGGGCACCGACGCGTTCCTCGAGGCGCTCGGCCCGCTGCCGTGCTTCGGCGAACCGGGCCTGCAGCCGGGCGAGTTCGCGTACGTCGTCCAGGGCGCGCTGCGCCGCGGCGTGGCCGGACTCGGCGGCGGTGAGGCGGCAGTGGGCGATGGTGAGGCGCTCGCGTGCGGTGCTGCGGGCCGCGGCGGCGGCACCGAGGACGGTCTCGGTCAGGCCGGGCTCGCCGGGGCTCAGCTCGGGCAGCTCCATGGCGTCGCCCGCCGCCTGCTGCATGCGGTGCGCGTCGGCGAGCAGCGCGGCGTCGCCCTCCCGTACCCGGGCCTCGGTGGCGCGCCGGCGTTCGGCGAGCCGCTTCTCGACGTCGGCGAAGCGCTGCGTGTCGAAGAGGCGGCCGAGCAGCCGGCCGCGGGCCTCGGCGTCGGCGCGCAGGAAGCGTGCGAAGTCGCCCTGGGGCAGCAGGACGACCTGGCAGAACTGTTCGCGGCTCATGCCGAGCAGCTGGGTGACCTCCTCGCCGACCTCCTGGTGGGAGCGGCTGAGGTCCTTCCAGGCGCGGGCTGTGGTGTCGTACTCGCGCAGCCAGGTCTGGGCCTTGTCGACCGTCGTGCCCTTGCCGCGCAGCTTGGGCCGCTCCCACGGCGGCTGCCGGGTGATCTCCAACCGGCGTCCTGCGACGGTCAGTTCGAGGCTGACCTCGGTGCGGGTGCCGGGCTCCGCGTGGTCGCTGCGCAGGGTCATGCCCTGGCCGCTCTGCCGGGCGCCGGGCACGGAGCCGTAGAGCGCGTAGCACACGGCGTCCAGGACGGAGGTCTTGCCCGCGCCGGTGGGGCCGTGCAGCAGGAAGAGTCCGGCGGCGGACAGGGGGTCGAAGTCGACGCTCTGGGAGCCGCCGAAGGGGCCGAAGGCCGAGATGTCGAGCCGGTGCAGCCTCACCGGGCCACCTCCCGCACGGCGTCGTCGGCCCGCACCGCGTCGAGGGCGTCGCGGAGCACGGCGGTCTCCTGGTCGTCGGGTCCGGCGCCGCGCACGTGGGCCACGAAGTCCTCGGCGATCTGCTGGTCGCTGCGGCCCGCGAGCCGCCGGGCGTAGGACACCTCGGGGTCGTCCGGGGCGCGTTCCGGGGCGAAGACCAGGCTGAGGGTGTGCGGGAAGCGCTCGGTGAGCCGGGCCATGGGGTCGGCCGGGCGGACCGGGTCGGTGAGGGTGGCCTCGACCCAGGCGTCCTCGTGGCGGGCGAGCCCGGGGTCGGCGAGGAGGTCGTCCAGGGTGCCACGGATGCGGGCCAGCGGGCGCGGCACCGGGCAGTCGAGGCGCTCGGCGGTGACCGAGCCGTCGGCGTCCAGGTCGACGAGCCACATGCTCTTGCGGTGGTCGGTCTCGGAGAAGGAGTACGCGAGTGGGGAGCCCGAGTAGCGCACGCGCTCGGTGATCGTCTGGCAGCCGTGCAGATGCCCGAGCGCCACGTAGTCGACGCCGTCGAACACGCCGGCCGGTACGGCGGCCACTCCGCCGACGGTGATGTCCCGTTCGCTGTCACTGGCCTGGCCGCCGGTGACGAAGGCGTGGGCGAGGACGACGGAACGGGTGCCCGGCGCGCGGCCGGCGAGGTCGGCGCGGACGCGGTCCATGGCGGCCGCGAGCACGGCTTCGTGGCCGGCCTTCTCCACCGCGAACTCGTCCTTCACCAGGGCCGGTTCGAGGTACGGCAGACCGTAGAAGGCCACGTCGCCGTGGGCGTCGGCGAGCAGGACCGGGGTGCCGGCGGCGGACGGCTCGGTGCGCAGATGGATGCCGGCGCGGTCGATGAGTCCGGCGCCGACGCCGAGGCGGCGGGCCGAGTCGTGGTTGCCGGAGATCATCACCGTGGGCACGCCGAGGTCCGCGAGTCGGTGCAGGGCGTCGTCGAACAGTTCGACGGCGGCGAGCGGGGGCACCGCGCGGTCGTACACGTCCCCGGACACGACCACCGCGTCCACCGCGTGCTCGCGCACGGTGGCGACGAGGTGGCCGATGAACTCGGTCTGGGCCGCGAGCATGTTCACCCGGTGGAAGGCCCGGCCGAGATGCCAGTCGGACGTGTGCAGCACTCTCACGACACCGCTCCGGCCAGCACGTCTACCCCATCCACACCCAAGGACCAGCACGAACCCGGGCAGGCTCGCACACAGCACCCACCACGCTAGTGCCTCCGCGCCCCCGATCCACCACGGACCTCGGCGTGCACCCCGCATCCACGCCCGAAATGGTCAGGAAAATCCCTAAGGAACCTGGATGTCGTCCGCTGTGCGGAACACCACTCCGCGGCGGATTCGGCACGGTCTGCTCCGTCGTCGCGTCGGTCATGTGCCGACCTCCACGTCCCGCCAGCCGCCCGACCGGACGGCGCGGGCGATGGCCTCGGCCGCGGCACGGACGTGCGGCAGCAGCCGGACCGGCTGGACGAGTTCCACGGGCCCGACCGCCCCGACGGCGGCCACGATGGCGCCGCGGCCGTCGCGCACCGGAACGGCGAGCCCGCCCTTTCCCACGGTGAGCGTGTTGCGGACCAGCGCGTGGCCCTCGCGTCTGATGCGGACGAGGCAGCGGCCCAGAGCGGCGCCGTCCGTGATCGTGGCGGGTGTGTACGCGGGCAGCGGACCGGCGCAGACCGCGCTCCGCAGGGGCTCTCCCGCGTGGGCGAGCAGCACCAGGCCCACCGAGGAGGCGTGCAGCGGCAGCCGTCCGCCCGGGTCGGAGTGCAGGTGAGCGAGATCGGTCCGGTTGGTCACGAGGGACAGGCAGACACTCTCGGCGCCGTCGCGGATGGCGATGGTCGCCCCGGCCGAGGTCTGCCTGTGCAGTTCGACCAGATGGGGCTGGGCCGCTTCGGCCAGTGACGAGCCGCGCGGTGCCAGCACTGCCGTCTCCCACAGCCGCAGACCGATGTTGTAGCCGCCGTCGGAGTCCCGTTCCAGGGCTCCCCATCCGGTGAGCTTGGTGACGATGCGGTGAACGGTGGCGACCGGCAGCCCCGACCGTCGGCTGATGTCCGTCAGCGTCAGGGTGCGGTTGTCGCGGTCGAAGGCGCCGAGGATGCTGAGCGTCCGGTCGACGACGGAGCGCTCCGGGGCGCCGGAGTGGGAGGTGGTCATCCCGTTCAGTTCCCTTCACCTGCACGTCAGGGGTGCTTGCTTACTCGTGCTGGCACCAGGCGTGAACTGGTGACGGGCGGCCATCGCTATCATCAAGTCTTCAAGCAGCCCAAGGAAGGTCGATCTCGGAACGTTCATGGTCGATTTCGCTTCGTTACCGATCCCTGTCGTCCCGTACACCCCGATCTGCCGACCCGGCCCGGGTATCGCGATCTCGACCCTGAGCGACCTGCGCGAACGGGCACCCCTGGGCCTCCTCGCCGCTCCGCATCGGCTCGACTTCCACCAGATCATGCTGGTCACCACCGGCCAGGGAACCTACGCCGTCGACTCCGCTTGCATACCGTGCTCCGCCGGCACGTTGCTGTGGACCCGGCCGAACCAGGTGATCCAGTCGTTTCCGGGGGACATGGACGGCGAACTTCTCATGTTCACCGAGGCGTTCCCCCTGCCGATGCATGCGAGCCTCGGACTGCTCGACGATGTGCTGCGCCCCAGCCACTGGCAGCTCTCCGACACCGAACTGGCCTTTTTCCAGCAGGTTCTGACACTGCTTCAGGCAGAGTTACGGCGCTCCGACCGGGGAACCGGCGAGCAGGTGCTCAAGCACCTGCTCGCAGTGGTGCTCCTCCGCGTCGACGAGGCGTGCCGTCTGCGTCACGAGGAGGCCGCTGCTCCGAGCGGCGAGACGGACGAACTGTTCGTCCGTTTCCGCCAGGAGCTGGAGGGCTCGTACCGCTCCACCCGGCTGGTGGAGGACTACGCCGCCAGACTCAGTTGCAGTACACGCGCCCTGTCCCGGGCCTGCCGTGCCGCCGGTACGTCCGCCAAGGACGTGATCGACGCCCGGGTCGCGCTGGAGGCGCGCCGGCTGCTCCTGCACACCGACCTGTCCATCGCGGCGATCGCCCGCCATCTCGGCTTCTCCGAGGTCACCAACTTCGGCAAGTTCTTCGTGCGGCGCGTGAATATGACACCCGGGGCATTCCGGCGGGACGGGCGGACCCGCCATCAGCCCGAATCCCGCGATTCCGGCGAGCGCTTCACCTCCCCGTAACGTATTCGACCATCACGCCGCGACCCGCAACCAGGATTTCTTTCCACTCTCTGGAAGACCGGTTGTCCAGGAATCCGGAAGCTGGCAAGACTGTGACCCGCGTGCTTCGGGCGGCCACTCCGAAGACATCGCGGACCTGCAGGTCTGTACCAGAAAGACCGGCCTGACCACTGCTCGACCCGATCACCCGCCAGATTACTGACGAGTTGTTGTCTGCCCTCCCCGGCAGTGAATCCCCAAAGCAGAACACCGCTCATATCTCCCCCGTTTCCCGGCCTGCCCGACTTCTGGGCGGCGCTTCGGGATTGCGCCCCGCCGACCGGGCGGAAACCCGGCCGGCCGAGGGGGCGTGCGCACCGCACCGTCCACGGGCCCCGGTGTGCCCGTACGCCCCGAGCGCGACGGGCCGGTGCATGCCCATCGACCGCACGCGGCTCCGGACATCCCGGAGCCGTGCCTGAGGAAGGACGACCCACCATGGCCGTAGTGACCGCTTCCGAGGCCGAGAGCTGGCTGATCGAGAAGATCGCCCACCGCCTCGGCGTGGCACCGGGCGAGGTCTCGCGCGAGGTGTACTTCGACGAGCTGGACCTCGACTCGACCGAGGCCCTCATTCTCGCGGGCGAGCTGGAGAACTGGCTCGGTTTCGAGCTGAGCACGACCACGCTCTGGTATCACCCGACCGTCAAGGACCTGGCGTCCTTCCTGGCCGAGGAGAGCGACCGGCGTGCGACCGCCGCGTGACCGACGCCCGCCGGTCGCCCTGGAGTTCAGGCCCGCCACGGCCGGCGGCCGCACCGTGTGCGTCGTCCATCCCGGAGCACTCGCGGCCCAGGTCCACCGGGGCCTGGCCGACGCGCTGCCGGAGGGCGACGGGCTGACCGTACTGGACCTGGGTGCGCTCGGCGAGTACGCGGACGCGGCGCTCAACGGCGGCCGGGCCGACACGACGGTGGACGCCCTGGCCGGCCGCCTGCTCGCCGCGATGGCGCAGGTCCAGCGGCCGTACACGCTCGCCGGGTGGTCCTTCGGCGGTGTGCTCGCCCTGGCCATGACCCGGGCGATGCCGGCCGAGCGGCGCCCCGGGCGGCTGGTGCTGCTCGACAGCATCGCGCCCACCGAGGAGTACAAGCAGCCCGACGAGGCGCTCGAACCCGGGCTGCTCCTGGGCTGGTTCGCGATGTATCTGGGGGCCAAGCGGGGCAGGCCGATCGGGCTCGCCCCCGAGGCGCTCGCCGGACGCGGGGCGGACGACGGGCTGCCCGTCGTGCTCGACGCGGCCGTCGCCGCGGGTGCCCTGCTCCCGGACACCCCGCTGCCGGGCCTGCGCAAGCTCTACGACACCTATGTGGACGGGCTGTTGCGCAACAACCGGCTGACCGCGCCGTACCGGCCCGGTCCCGCGCCGCTGCCGCTGGTGCTCGTGCAGGCCGAGCGCAGCCTCGTCCCGGACGACCCCACGCTCGGCTGGTCACCGCTCGCCCCGCTCGGACTGACCCGGCACAGCTGTCCGGGCGACCACTACACGATGCTCAGCCGCCCCGACTCCCTCGGTGTGATCGCGCCGCTGCTGCACGCGGCCTGACCCTGCTTCGCTCCTCTTCCGCGCGCCACCCGCAGGTCCCGAACCGCCCCGGGGCGTCTCCCCCAGGCCCCGCCGTTCCGACCAAGAGAGCCTCGCCGTGAACGCTTCGCACCCTTCCGACCTCGATCGCCGGCTCGCCCGGGATCCGATCGCGATCGTCGGCCTGTCCGCCCTGTATCCCAAGTCGCGTGATCTGCGCGCGTTCTGGGCCAACGTCGTCTCCGCGGCCGACTGCATCGAGGACGTGCCCGCGACCCACTGGGACGTGTCGGAGCACTACGACCCCGATCCCGCCGCGCCCGACAAGACGTACGCCAGGCGCGGCGGCTTCGTCCCCACCGTCCCGTTCAACCCGCTGGAGTTCGGGCTGCCGCCCAACACCCTCGAAGTCACCGACGTGCTCCAGCTGCTGAGCCTCGTCGTGGCCCGCGATCTGCTCAAGGACGCGGCCGCCGACCAGGACTGGTACGACGCCTCGCGCACCGGTGTGGTGCTGGGCGTCACCGGCGCCAACCAGCTCACCCAGCCGCTGACCGCCCGGCTCCAGACGCCGGTCCTGAAGGAGGTGGTCCGCTCCTGCGGGCTCACCGAGCGGGACGCGGAGGAGATCGCGGAGAAGTTCAAGCTGGCCTTCGCACCCTGGGAGGAGAACTCCTTCCCCGGCATGCTGGGCAACGTCGTCGCCGGCCGCATCGCCAACCGCCTGGACCTCGGCGGCACCAACATGACGATCGACGCGGCGTGCGCCAGCTCCCTCGGCGCGGTCAAGACGGCGGTCAGCGATCTGCTGGAACGGCGCTCGGACACGATGCTGGTGGGCGGCTGCGACGCCGAGAACACCATCTTCATGTACCTGTGCTTCAGCAAG
This sequence comes from Streptomyces sp. NPDC005728, assembly GCF_040630895.1. Lineage (NCBI taxonomy): Bacteria > Bacillati > Actinomycetota > Actinomycetes > Kitasatosporales > Streptomycetaceae > Streptomyces > Streptomyces sp. NPDC005728. Next base: position 2,986 of record NZ_JBEXYL010000012.1, on the reverse strand, counting down.
ACGCCCGCGTTCTCCAAGGAGGGCCGCATCCGCCCGTTCGACGGGGACGCGGACGGGACGCTCATCGGTGAGGGCATCGGCATGCTGGCCCTGCGCCGGCTCGCCGACGCCGAGCGGGACGGCAACCGCGTCTACGCGGTGCTCCGCGGCATCGGCTCCTCCAGCGACGGCCGCTTCAAGTCCATCTACGCCCCGCGCAAGGAGGGGCAGATGACCGCCCTGCGCCGGGCCTACGAGGACGCGGACTGCTCCCCGGCCTCCGTCGAGCTGTTCGAGGCGCACGGCACGGGCACGGCGGTCGGTGAGGCGACCGAGCTGTCCGCGCTGTCGGCGGTGGTCTCGGAGTTCACCGAGGAACGGCAGTTCGCGGCCGTCAGCAGCGTGAAGTCGCAGATCGGCCACACCAAGGCGGCGGCGGGCGCGGCCGGGATGATCAAGCTGGCGCTGGCGCTGCACCACAAGCTGCTGCCGCCCACCATCAACGTGGACCGGCCCAACCCGGCGCTCGACTGGGCGGAGAGCCCGTTCTACGTCGGCACGCGCACCCGGCCCTGGATCCTCGACCCGGCCCGGCCGCAGCGGAGGGCGGGCGTGTCGTCGTTCGGCTTCGGCGGCACCAACTTCCACGTGGTGATGGAGGAGTTCGGCGACGGCTCCGACCTGCGGGTGATGTTCCCCGTGAACCGGGTGTTTATGTGGCATGCACCTGACATCGAGCAGGTGGTGCGGGCGGTCGGCGAAGGCGGGGAACCCTGCACCGAACCCGCTCCGGCGGATCATCCTCGGCTCGCCCTGGTCGCCGGCAGCAACGCCGAACTCGCGGAACTGCGCGCCCTGGCCGCGGCCGAGCTGCGCGCCAAGCCGTCGGCCGAGTCCTGGTCGCATCCCAAGGGCGTGTACTTCCGCAAGTCCGCCGCCCCCATCGGCAAGGTGGGCGCGCTCTTCGCCGGGCAGGGCAGCCAGTACGTCGAGCCCGGCCGCACCGCCGTGCTCGCGCTGCCCCCGCTGCGGGCGGCCTTCGACCGGGCGAACGCGGCCTTCGCCGGACACGGACTCCCGCTGTCCCGGGTCGCCTTCCCGCCGCCCGCCTTCGACGAGGTGACCCGCACGGCCCAGGAGACGGCGCTGCGCCGCACCGAGTACGCCCAGCCCGCCATCGGCGCGCTGGCGGCCGGTCACTTCCGCTACCTGACGGAACTGGGCTTCGACGCGGACGGGTTCCTGGGCCACAGCTTCGGCGAGCTGGCGGCGCTCTGGGCCGCCGGCGCCCTGGACGACGACACGTACTTCGCCCTGGCCCGGGCCCGGGGCGCGGCGATGGCACCGCCCGCAGACCCGGACTTCGACGCCGGCGCCATGGCCGCCCTCAGCGCCCCCGAGGAGCAGGTGCGCGACCTGCTCGCCGCCCACCCGGAGCTGACCGTCTGCAACCGCAACGCCCCCGACCAGATCGTGGTGGGCGGCGCCACCGAGGCCGTCGAGCGGCTGGTGGAGGCGGCGGACGCGGCCGGGACACGGGCGCTCCGGCTGCCGGTGTCCGCCGCCTTCCACACGCCGTTCGTCGCCCACGCCGTGGCGGAGTTCGGGCAGCGGGTGGCCGACGCCGAGGTGGGCGAGCCGCGCCGCCCCGTGTACGCCAACTCGCCGGGCGCCTCGTACGGCCCGGACACCGACGCCAACCGGCGCACCCTGGTCGAGCAACTGGTCAAGCCGGTCGAGTTCGCCGACCGGATCGAGGAGATGTACGCGGCCGGCTTCCGCACGTTCGTCGAGTTCGGTCCGAAGGGCGTGCTGACGCAGCTGGTCCGCCGCGTCCTCGGCGAGCGCGAGCACTTCGCCGTGCAGCTCGATCCGGGCGACAAGGGCGACGCCGAGCTGACGCTGAAGCGCGCCGTGGCCCAACTGGCCGTCCTCGGCCTGCCGTTGGCCACCACGGACCGCTATGTGGCCGAGCCGCCGCACGAGGAGCCGGTCAAGGGCATGACCGTGCCGCTCAACGGCATCAACCACGTGCCCGAGGCCAGGAGAATGGCCTATCGGGAGGCGCTGGAGAGCGGCTACCGAGTCTCGTTGCCGACCGCGCCGAATCCCCTGGCTGCCTCCCCTGCGGCTGTCCCGACAGGAACTACGGCTGTCCCGGCAGCACCTGCGGTCGTCCCGGCACCTGCACCCCAGCAGCTCGCCCAGCAGGTCACGTCGGACTCCCAGCCGGTCACGCCCGTCGAACGGCCCCCCGCCCCGCAGGCCGCGCCGCTGGCGCAGCCCGCCCCACCGGACGTCCTGGAGTACGAGTTCATGGCAGAGGAACACCCGGCCCCCGCACCCGACGAGCGGCTCGCCGGGCTGCTCGCCGACCACCTGTCCCTGCACGACGACTACCTCACCGGCCAACTGTCCAGCGCCCAGCGCCTGATGGGGCTGCTGGAGCGGGCCGACGAGCAGGGGCGCGTGGGCGAAGTGCTCCCGGGGGTCGCCTCCGTCAAGGAGCACGGACTGGCGATCGGGCGCACGCATCTGCGGGCCAACGAGATCCTGCGGGACCTGGCGGCCCTGGAGTACGGCGCCGCCGCCCCGGCCGCCCCTGCGGCAGCCCCGGCCGCCGAGCCCCCCGCCGTCGTGGCTCCCGCGCCCGTACCGCGGGTGGCGGCGCCGCTGCCCGAGACGCCCGCCGCTGCCGCGCCCGCGGCCCTGGAACCCGCGGCCTCTGCCCCCGCAGCTCTTCCCCCCGCTGAGCCTGCGTCCGGCGGCTCCGCGGACGACGTACGGACCGCACTCCTCGACGTGGTGTCCCAGAAGACCGGCTACCCGGCCGACATGCTCGACCTCACCATGGACGTGGAGGCGGACTTGGGCATCGACTCCATCAAGCGCGTAGAGATCATGGGCCTCCTCCAGGAACGCTTCCCCAGCCCCACCCCCGTCGGCCCCGAACAACTCGCCGAAAACCCAACCGAATCCGGAAAGGGGGCGTAGGACAAAGCCAACG